>QZKO01000028.1 GCA_003599505.1 Nitrospiraceae bacterium
CCCTTGCCCCTTGCCCCTTGCCCCCGGCCCCTGGATAGGGACTCTCATTGGCGTCAAGCTTAACTTTGCAGGGGATTTCTTCCGCATGATACGCGTGAAGGGAGCGGATGCTGGGTTTTACAAGTTCCCGGATATTCATCCGGAAATTATAACACAAGTATTTACAGAATAAAGCAGGGTTTCCGACCGCCCCTGCCTACGACATATTCGACCTGATAACTTCGGCAATCTCCTCCGCTACCGTCGTAATGCCGTCCATATTGTCCCCCTCGACCATTACCCTGATCTTCGGCTCCGTCCCCGAGGGCCTGACAAGAATCCTGCCTCCGGCAAGCTTTTTTTCAGCCTTTCTTATCGCCGCTGTGACCGTGGGGAAATCCTCTATGTTTTTCGGTTTCCTGACAGGGACGTTTACCAGCACCTGGGGGTATATAGGTATGCGGGACGCGAGCTCTGATAGTCTTTTTCCCCTTCTGCACATCACGGACAAAATCTGGAGCGCTGTTACCGGACCGTCGCCTGTTGTGTTGTGGTCAAGGAACACAATATGCCCGGACTGCTCACCCCCGAGGTTGCACCCTCTCTGCACCATCTCTTCAACCACGTATCTGTCGCCTACTTTTGTCCTGACAATTTTTATCCCTGATTTCTTTAAAAATATCTCAAAACCGATATTGCTCATGACCGTGGCAACAACCGTGTTGGCCTTTAACTTCCCTTCGCTTTTCATGTCCAGGGCGCATATCCCTATTATACTGTCGCCGTCCACAAGCTCCCCCTTTTCATCGCAAAGTACAGTCCTGTCCGCGTCGCCGTCATGAGCGATCCCGATATCCGCCTTATGCTCCAGCACGGCCTTCTGCATGCCCGCCGGGTGCGTCGCCCCGCATTTTTCATTGATGTTTATCCCGTCGGGTTTGTCGTTGATGGATATTACCCGGGCCCCAAGCTCGCCCAATACGGTAGGAGTGATTTTATACGCGGAGCCGTTGCTGCAGTCCACGACGACTTTCAGCCCGTCGAGCGTCATGCCTCTGGGGAAGGTGGCTTTGACGAATTCAATATATCTCCCGGTGGCGTCGTCTATCCTTTTGGCCCTCCCTATTTCCGCCCCTCCGGGCCTGATTTCTTTAAGCGCTTCCGAGAACATCGCCTTCTCTATTTCCTCTTCTGTCCTGTCGGGCAGCTTAAAACCGTCGGAAGAAAAAAACTTGATGCCGTTGTCGTCATACGGGTTGTGCGACGCGGAAATGACGATCCCGGCGTCGACCCTCAGGCTTCGCGTGACAAACGCGATTCCCGGAGTAGGCATAGGCCCGATAAGCACGACGTTCATTCCCATGGAACAGACCCCGGAAGTAAGCGCGCTTTCGAGCATGTACCCCGACAGGCGCGTGTCTTTGCCGATAAGTATCTTGTTCAGGCCGTGCTTTTTTTTGAGCACATAAGCGGCGGCCCTCCCCACCTCCAGCGCGATCTCCCCTGTCATCGGGGGCTGGTTCGCCTTGCCCCTTATCCCGTCCGTCCCGAATAATTTCATTCGCTTTTTGCTGTCTGCCATGTAGCGCTCCTATTTTATCTGTTTGACCAGTATGGTCACATCAACTTTCTGGACATCCGCTCTCAACCCTGAATTCGGCAGATTGAGTTTTGCTTTATACTGCAGGTCCCTGTTAAGCCCGCTTATGTCTATCGGCTCTGTTTTTATATTATGAACTTTGGAAACAATGCTGCGCGGCCCTTCCAGAACAAGCGTCTCAGGGTCTACCCTGATTTCCAGAATTACATAGCCGCGTTCCGGAAGGCCCTCAATGGCGGGCTGGACCGACACGGTCCTTTTAAACTGCTTCTCGAGCGTCAAACTGATCGTCTGCGGATCGATGTTGGTCGCTTCGAGTGTGCTGGGCAGCCTGATATTTTCGGCGGTAAGGGAGTAAAAATTTCTTCCGGTCTTCGCGTCCCGCAAATCCACTACAGCGCTTATTTCATCACGTTTCAGGTTTTTCAGGATCCGCTCCTGTCCTTCAACATTAATGCTCAGCGTCTTCGGAAAGTCCGTCACTTCAAGCCCCTGCGGCACGTTCACATACATTACGGGAATCTCGACAACGGTCCCCGACCTTCCACTAAGTATCACAAAAAACCAGAGGGTCACCGCCAGGACAAGCGAAGCAAGTTTAAGCCCGATATTTCTTGAAAGAAAATCTTTTTTCATTTTCCCGGTCCCTGCGTTTTTACGAAATTTTCATTGAGAAAATCTCTAAGGGCTGTTATGTCCACATTCTTCCTCAGTTTGCCGCCTGAAGCTGCCGTGATGCCGCCTGTTTCTTCCGAGACTATTATTACCACCGCGTCGGTCTCTTCCGTAAGGCCTATCCCGGCGCGGTGTCTTGTGCCAAAGGCCTTTGATATCTCGGCGCTCAATGTAAGCGGCAGGAAACAGCCGGCGGCCACCACGCGGTTCCCCCTGATAATGATGGCGCCGTCGTGAATCGGCGACGTAGGGTTAAAGATGCTTAAAAGAAGCTCTCTTGAGACCCTGGCGTCAAGCTGGGTCCCCATCTCGATAAAATCCTTAAGGTCTGTTTCTTTTTCAATTACGATCAGCGCGCCGATCTTCCTGTTCGCAAGGGCCACCGAGGCCTTGACAATCTCCTCCAGAGACCTCAGCTCTTCAGCAGTTGTGAGCGAGGGGAAGAAACGCGCTTCTCCCATCCGGGCCAGGGTCTTCCGTATCTCCGGCTGAAACAGTATGATGACCGCAAGGACTATCTGCGCCCACAGGGTCTGGATGATCCAGTCTAATGTATAAAGCCCGGAATATCTTGAAAGAACAAACGCGAGGAACAGAAAGACCAGCCCTGTCAGCATCCTGGCGGCCTTTGTCCCTTTAATAATCAGGAGCACCCTGTAAAGAATGACCGACACAAGGAAAATATCAAGGATGTCCTGCCATCTTATGAGACCGAATATTTTTGATATTAAATTCATATAATATTGACCCTTGCCCGAAGCGTGTTATTATATTAACAATTTTGCCGCAGGATTGCATCGCATATAAACTACATCATATATGAACTGCCGTATCCAAAATAAAAATATGCCGGGACATCGACTTCATCTGCTTCCACATCATCGGGCAACGGCCATAAAGTTATGCCTTTCAACATCTTCATAATAAAACCGTCAATCTCTTTATAACCTGATGTCCTATCCAGTTCTACCTTGCCTATTGTGCCGTCTTTTTTTATAGAAAATGTTATATAAAGATCACCGGAAGATAAGCCATGCCTCGAAACTATTTTGAGAAATTCTTCCTGCCGGTCCCATATATATTCAATTTTATCTTTCATCATCTTGCGATAGCTTCTGTTCTTTAATTCCGGCATATCAAAAGTAAATTTTCTGTCCGGAAGGTGTTCTTTCAGGGCGAATTTTTCTATGGTCTTTTTATCAAAAAGCGCTGACGGCGGTACAACCGGGAGGGTTTCGGGCTTTTTCTCATCAGGCGGCTTTATTACGCTATCTTCTGCTATAGAGACTCTCTGTTCATTTCTTGCGGCACTCCCTGGACCGCTTTTCGCATTATCACTCTTGGGGGACGTCTCTTCCCCTTCGCCGTAAAAGGTATCCGGCGCCGGTTTTTCATCAACCGGCTTCGGCCTGGGTTTCTGCACAAACGGCGCATGCTTTGTTACCGGAGGTGGAAGAATTTTGGGAGCGGCAGTTTTCTCACTTTCCAGCGGACCGACGATATCAACGTCAAAGACCCCGGATATACGGTCACTCTTAAATGTCGTTAACCCCAGCAAAACGACAAATAATAAATGAGACAACAGAGACGCTGCTATGTAACGGTTGAAAATCAATTTAGTATATTTTATCCTACTTTTAATCCGGGAGGGAACGGGCAGTAAATAACGGAGCGCAGAGGCAGGCTGTCGACGTCAGGGAAGAAATAAGCAGATATCTTGAAGAAAAAGTTTCCCATGCTTCCGGATATGCTGCCGTCCCTGGTTTCTTTCCACGGCTTGGACGCCTTTAATTCATTGATCGCGATTATGATATAGAGATTGTCTTTTTCCATCCCTTTAATGTCTTCCGGGCTCGGAATCGGGATCCCCTTGGCATTGCCGTAGGGGGTGTGGGAGTGGAAATCACCCACTATCTGAAGCTTGACGAATTCGGAAAGTATCGGCTCTATCTTCTTTTTGTCACGGTGGTGAAGTATGACCCCGCGCCGCTTCCGCCTGGCGGACTGGAGGCTGAAGGCATATTCGATGATAAACCTGTCATGCAGGCGATAGCCCAGCAGATAGCCCAGAGACTCTCTTTTAAAAACCTCGGCGCTGCTTAAAAGAAGGCCCATAAAGGCATTCTCGGAGAGATATACCTTCATGGGTTTTATTCTCTTCATTATGGTTTTCTGTGTTCCGGGACCCGTACCGTCATCACGGCGCATGGAGCTCTCCTGACGACCCTCTCCGCGGTGCTGCCGAAAATAAACCTGTCGAGGCCTGACCTTCCATATGTGCCTATTACTATTATATCTATTTTGTTGTCCCCGGCGAATTTTATTATTTCTTCATAGGGGACGCCCTTCAACACCACCTTTTCAATATCCTGAAAGCCCCTTATCTCTTCGGTACAGCATTTGTCCATTTCGTTGACCGCCCATTGATTCAACTCCTTATAAAGCTCGTCATGAGATATATGCGGAACATGTATCCCCATCGCCTTTGTAAGATCATAGATGACGTGGACCATATAAAGCTTCGCGTTATAATGCCTCGCGAGATCAACGGCATGAGGCAGCGCCTGCAAGGCCCCTTCTGAGAAATCCGTCGGAAAAAGAATGCGTTCAACTTTCATAAGTTATCCTCCCTTTTTTAGATGAAAAGGCTTTTATTAAGATGTATTCATTTCATATATAAACCGCAGTCCCTCAAATGTCAGGTGAGGGTTTTCAATGTCGATTATCTTCAGGTGCTGCTTCACCAGACCGACAAGTCCGCCTGTAGCAATCACTCTTAAATCCCCGCCGGTATCTTTCCTGATCTCCGCGACAATCCTTTCGACTGCCCCGGCATGCCCCAGGATAACACCTGTTAGTATATTGTTTTTTGTCTCTTTACTCAAGGGTTTTACGGGGTTTCTCAACGCGACCCTCGGCAGTTTCGACGTGCCTCCTGCAAGGGCCCCGGCGCACAAATCAAGCCCGGGCATGATAGCGCCGCCTTTGTATTTCCCGTCTCCGGCAATCACACTGAAAACGGTTGCCGTTCCAAAAGATACTACAATTAAATCTCCCTTATAAAGTTTCCTCGCGGCAACTGCCTGGGCTATCCTGTCCGCGCCCATGCCGGCGGGAAATTTGAGGCCGGTCCTGGCCCTGAACGTCACGTTCATCGTTTCAATGCCGAAGCTCTTTCTCACCGCGCTTGCAAGCATAGGGGCAACCTCAGGCACAACAGAACACATGGCGGCGCCCTCCGGCTTTTTTCCCCGGTGATGCTTCACAAAGCTCTCCAATATATAAGAATATTCAATCATGCCTCTCGTGTTTATGACAGTCGCGAGTCGAAGAATATCTTTAACAACGCCATGTTCATAAATGCCGATTTTCGTACTTGTATTGCCTATGTCGATGAGTAAAAGCATGCTTACCTCGACCCCCCGGCCCCTCGGACCCTTAACCCGTCTTTATCTTCAATACCGTCACTTCCCCGGCGTTCAGTATTTCGGTCCCGCCGTCCGGCATCCTGACAATCAGCTCTCCGCGGTCATTAATGTTTTCCGCGGTTCCGGATATGACTCTGTCCCGGTCTTTAGCGATAATTTCATGCCCTAACGTGCAGTTTAAATGAATCCATTCATTAATTAAAGCCCTTTTATTGCCCTGTAAGAGAATTTTATAAGCCCTTTCCATTTCCGCGAGTATCGCCCCTAAAAGGCCTGTCCTGTCAACAGGCCTTCTATTTTCCGCCTTTAAGGAGGTGGATAATGACGTAATCTCTTCAGGCAATTCGTTCATAGACATGTTAACGTTTAATCCGACACCGACAGACAAAAGGCTGATACGGTCCTTATCAGCCTTCATTTCAAGCAGGATGCCCCCTGCTTTTTTACTGTTAAAATAAATGTCGTTAGGCCATTTTATCTCAGCCTTTAAACCGGTATGCCTCCTGACAGACGCAGCAACCGCTACGGCTGCCGTTAAGGTAAGAAACGGCGCCTCTGCCGGAGAAAAAGGCGGCTTGAGCAGGACCGTAAAATACAGATTAACTCCAGGTGGAGATATCCAGGCCCTCCCCAGCCTTCCCCTGCCCCGTGTCTGGGCGTCGGCGATAATCACAATACCTTCCGGGTCTTCCCTTTTCCGGCCGACCTCAGCCGCAACGTCATTTGTCGATGTCGCTGATTCAAGAAATATGATCTCTTTCCCGATGATTTCGCCTTTAAACAGGTTATTGATTTTTTCTTTCGTGAACATCACGCAACAGGTTTCTCAGGCCATTCACATTCATTGTAAACAACACATTCGAGGCACCTGGGATTGCGGGCAGTGCATGTTTCCCTGCCGTGGAGGATGAGCGCGAGGTTAAAAGACGTCAGAATGTTTTCGGGAAGCTGCCTGACAAGCTCTTCCTCCACCCTGTCGGGATTGGCTGAATGGGCGATGCCGAGCCTGTTTGAGACCCTCAGGACATGCGTGTCGACCGCTATTGTCTGCATGCCGAAGGCGCTGCCGAGTACGACATTCGCGGTCTTTCTTCCAACGCCCGGGAGCGTTATCAGGTCCCCAAGGACATCGGGCACTTTTCCGTTGAAATCTTTCACTATCTTTTTACAGCAATCGATAATCATTCTCGCCTTGTTTCTGTAAAACCCCGTCGGCCTTATTTCCAATTCAAATGTCCGGGGATTTGCCCCGGCGTAATCATCTGCTGTCTTATATTTTCTGAAAAGACTGTTTGTGACTTCATTCACCTTCTTGTCCGTGCACTGCGCGGAGAGAATTGTGGCGACAAGGAGCTCCAGAGGATTGGAAAATTTGAGCGCGATACCGGGATGGGGGTATTTCCTGAATAATTTTTTTGCGATCTTTTTCGCGTCAGCCATTTATTCTTCCTTCAATATCTTTACTTCGATTTTTCCTTTCAACCCGTCCGCAAATTTTATTGCATCTTTTTCAGTGCCTACGATTGAATTATAATGCATCGGGATTGCTATCTTCGGCTTAATATCGAGAGCGGCCTTGACCGCTTCATCGGCAGTCATGACATAAGTCCCCGAGACCGGCAAAAGCGCGATATCCGCCCTGAAGGTCTTCATCTCGGGAATGTAATCAGTATCGCCGGCCAGGTAAATCCTCTGATTGTTGACCTTGAAAATGTATCCGACCCAGTTCCTGTTTCTTGTGTGGAACTGCTTATTCGTATTGTAGGAAGGGACCGCCTCTATCTCTATCCCTTCAACCGTCAGCTTGTCGCCGGGTTTCACCGTTCTGACATTCCCGGAAAACTTTGCCGCGCAGTCCGGGGGCGCGACTATAACAGTGCCGGTCCCCTGGATCTTTTTGACATCATCAGGAGAGCAGTGGTCGTAGTGCTCATGAGTGATCAGGATTATGTCGGCGTTGTCTTTCTTCCTGAGTTTAAAAGGGTCTGTAAAAATTATTTTCCCCCCTGTAATTTTGAATGTATCATGCCCGAGCCAGTGTATATTCTCTACCATACTAAGGGCCTCCTTCTCTTCTGCCCCTCCCTTTACCCCTCCTTGCCAAATTGGTTAAATTATATCATATGCGCCTGCAGGTTAATATAAGTAAGATTATATGTTTTTTTGTTATTCTCTGTGTCCCTGTGTTCTATGTAGTTAGCCAACCTGCCGCTGCTTACGCCGGGGCCGGTAAAATTTTCAAAGAAGACAGCAGGTCGATAGTCACAGTCACGGCTTATAACAGGAAGGGGCAGGAGCTTACTGAGGGAACAGGTTTTGTGGCAGGCAAAAACGGCGTCATAGTGACGAACTTTCACGTTATAAGCATCGCGTCGACCGTCAAGGTGAAGGCCGGCAATAAAGTAATGGATGTGGAAGGTGTAATTCATGCCGACAATGAGAATGACCTCATTATTCTGAAAGTAAACGCCGCAGACCTCCCTCCTGTGAGATTCGGAGACGCGGGGAAAAACAGGGCCGGCGATAAGCTTTATATCATCAGCAGCAATGAAGGGGCAGACACGATCATCTCGGACGGCATATATAAGGGAATTAAAGCAACAGCGCGCAAAAGAAAGGCCTTGTGGATTTCCGCTCCTGTATCACACGGAAGCAGTGGAAGTCCCGTGTTTAACGAAAGCGATGAAGTTATCGGCATAGTCACTTTCCTGATTAAAAGGACACAGCATATCCTGCTCGCCGTGCCGTCGGACCTGATAACAGAGAAAATCAGGAACAATAAAACCATCACTCCTATCGACAGAGCAATTAAGTCCTATAAGAAAAGGCCGGAGCACTGGTATTACCTCGGTTATTTCCTCATTGAAGCCGGCGCTTATAAAGACGCGATCGATGTCTTCAAAGAAGCCGTAAGACTGAAGCCCGGTTTCGCGGACGCGTATTATTATCTCGGCGACGCGTATGAAAAATCAGGGAAGGACTCAAAGGCGGCCGGGGCCTACAGAAAAGCGGTTAAAGCGGCGCCGGATTTTACCGACGCGCATTTCAGCCTCGGCATGGCTTGCGGAAGGATGGGGAAATACAGGGAAGCGGTTGAAGCGCTCAGAGAAGCCGTAAGGCTGGAGCCCGATTACGCGGACGCGCGCTACAATCTCGGCCTCGCCTGTTTGTTTTTAAAGGACAAGAGCTCCGCGCTTGAAGAATATAAGGCTTTGAAGGGACTTCATAATGATCTGGCCGACAAACTGTTTAAGGTAATCCAGAAACAGGCTTCCCAAACCTGAAATTTCTACAGTATCTTCCCTCTCCTGCTGAAAAACTCGCTCAGGGCGACTCTTATGACAGCGCCTCTGGACCATTTCTGTCCTGTCTCTCTTGAATATTCCTCTGCGGTCTCCTTCAGGGCTTCGAGGACTTCCTCTTCAAGGCTGACGGTGGTTTTGACCAGTTTTTCTTTTTCCTCATGCATAACAAATTCGCTGGTAGCTGCTGGAAATTTATTCTATAATACACGACGAGCCATGAAATTTCTCGCGCTTTTATCATCGATGCCGTTTGAGTCAGATCAGGTCCTTGACGCGCTCAGGAATGTCCGGGTCCTGAATATTGCCGGGAAAACCGTTTACAGGGGCCGGCTTTCAGGTCATGATATCATATTGTTGAATACTGGTATCGGAAAAGTGAACGCGGCCCATTCCGCTACGTGTATTATTGAGTATTTTCAGGTCAAACAGGTTGTCAATTTCGGGGTCGGGGGAGCTTATCCGCAGTCCGGACTTAAAATCGGAGATATCGCTGTTGCATCAAAGGAAATATACGGCGATGAAGGAGTAATAACTTCAAAGGGATGGGATAGTTTAAGGAAGATAGGCATTCCCTTGTTGCAAGACGGCACAAAAAAATATTTTAATGAGTTTACACTATCCCTTAACCGCCCTTTTGAAAAGGGGGGACGGGGGGATTTTCAAATTAAGCGCGGCAACTTCGTCACTGTCTCAGCAACGACAGGCGCTCAAAGAAGGGCGATTGAACTCGGAAAAAGGTTTAATGCAATTTGTGAAAACATGGAAGGCGCGGCGGTCGCCCATGTTTGTACAATATATAAAATTCCTTTCCTCGAGGTCAGAGGGATCAGCAACGTCACTGGCGTAAGGGACAAAAGAAAATGGGATTTGAAGCTTGCTTCCGGAAATTGTCAGAAGGCGGTTCTGGAATTCATGACACGATACAAAAACGGTAACGGGAGGTTTAAATGAGGGTCAAGAGCATACTTGAGACAATAGGCAACACAGACCACGTAAAGATCAACAGGTTGTTCGGCGATAACGTTGAAGTCTGGATGAAGTTGGAGCGTTCAAACCCGGGAGGCAGCATCAAGGACCGGATAGCGGTATCGATGGTTGAAGACGCGGAAAAAAAAGGCGTCCTCAATAAAGACAGTGTAATCGTCGAACCGACCTCAGGCAACACGGGCATAGGCCTTGCGATGGTCGCGGCGGTCAAGGGATACAAGCTCATCCTGGTCATGCCTGAGTCGATGTCCGTCGAACGCCGGAAGCTGATGTCCGTCTACGGAGCGGAATTCGTCCTGACCCCGAAAGAGAAAGGCATGAAAGGCGCGGTTGATAAAGCGACCGAGATGGTCTCTGAAATACCCAATGCGTGGATGCCGCAGCAATTTGAAAACGAAGCGAACACCGAAGCGCACAGGGATTTTACCGCGCGGGAAATTTTAAGGGATTTTCCTGAAGGCATCGATTATCTGATTACCGGCGTCGGGACCGGAGGACACATAACAGGATGCGCGCAGACTCTCAGGAAAGAGTTCCCGAAACTGAAAGTCTATGCCGTGGAGCCCGAACTTTCACCTGTTCTCAGCGGCGGCAAGCCGGGTCCTCATCCCATCCAGGGGATCGGGGCCGGATTTGTCCCCGGCATTCTTCATAAGGAGCTTCTGGATGGAATTATACAGGTCTCAAAAGAGGACGCTTTTGCGTACGCGCAAAGATGCGCCAAGGAAGAAGGGATATTCGTCGGCATATCTTCAGGGGCCTCGCTCGCGGCAGTCTCAATAAAAGCAGGAGAAGTCCCCGCAGGGAGCCGCATCCTTACTTTCTGCTACGATACAGGTGAGAGGTATCTTTCGATTGAGGGGCTCTTTTAAGACACCTCGTTGTCTTGTAAAATCCTTCTGATCTCAGGGCTGTATTCTTTGTCGTTTTCATAAATATAAAGCGGCGGGGTGACCTTGAGCCATGTGCCTGAGCCCTTTACCGCTTCAATCAAAACCATTTTGGCTTCCCCTCCGGCTTTTGAATGCACAAATCTCATCCTCTTGGGTTCAAGGCGTGATTTCTGAAGAAGGCTTATGAGCTCGGCAAGCCTGAAGGGATGATAGATTAAAAAGAACTTGCCTGAATGTTTGAGCAGATATGAAGCCGTCCTGATCAGATCAGGGAGTGTAATTTCAATCTCGTGTCTTGCAACAGCGCGCTCTTCATGCACGCTGAGCCGTCCTGTCTTTGTCTTCCTGAACGGCGGGTTTGAGAATACAAAATCAAATGCATTGGCCGGGAAAACCTTCTTCATGTCCCTGATGTCCTTCTCAAGTATCTCGATCAGGTCATCAAGACCGTTCAAACCCACGTTTCTCCTTGCGCGCTCAGCAAGGGTTTTCTGGATTTCAACGGCTATTATTTTAGTTTGCCTCAGCCTTTTCGCAAGGAGGATGGAAACAACCCCCGAACCCGCGCCGAGTTCGACGCCCTTCTCAAGCCGTTTGGCGGAAATAAAGTGCTCGAGCAGAAGAGCGTCTACGCTGAACCGGTAGCCTTCTTTCGCCTGAAACAGCTTTATGTCTTTTATAGTGTCAAGCGTTTCATCGGATTTCGGCTTCATAAAATAAATCTTTTTTTATCAAGTTCAGGCAGTATCTTCAGCAATTCATCAAACCTGTCAATGATAAAATCAGCATCCTTCAATACTTCCCTGCTCCGGAAACCATAGGTGACGGCGATAGTTGTCACTCCCGCCGCCCTGCCGGCTTCGACATCATAATTGCTGTCGCCTGTTATGACAGCTTCATTCCGTGATACGCCGAATCTTTCCAGAAGCTTTAATACCGGGACCGGAGAAGGTTTTTTCTCAGGCACACTGTCACTGCCCAAGACAACGTCAAAATACTGCAGGACCCCGAGTCCTTCGAGAATCTGCCTTGAAAATATCTCCCTCTTGTTGGACACCACCGCCTTCCTGTAGCTGCCTAACCGGGACAGTGTTTCCCTGACATGCGGATAGGTCTCAGTATTATCAAGGAGATGTTCGGAGTAGAACTTGAGGAATCTGTCAACAACAACCTGGGCTGCAGATTTCTCATTATCATGGAAAATCTCCGACGAAGAAATAAGGGTCTCAAGAAGCTTTGAGATACCGGAGCCGACCATCGCCTTTGTCTCTTCGATGGAATATGTCTTATGAGTGAAGGGTTCCACGGCGAAATTAATCGCATCGGCGATGTCCTTCGCGGTGTCTACAAGCGTGCCGTCAAGGTCGAATATCAGAAGTTTGAGCATTGAAGATACTTCCTTTCTGCTGTGTTAAAGGAATTATTATACCTGAATCAGGACAGGGAAGTGATTGCCTGAATCCCGAACCTTGACAATGTCGATAAACGTGATATTATTTAAATAGATAAGTACGCAGCCAAACTTCTTGAGGGGACCGGCAGGGAGGAAAGGAGGGAGTATGGCGGTATTAGAGATGAATGAAGCTGAAAAAGAGATGTTAAAACGCGCCCTTGAGAGTTTTGAAGGAGAGTTGAGGAATGAGATAGTAAGGACAGACGACCGCGAACTGAAGGCGATACTTCATGAAGATGAAACCGTTATAAAGAAGATCCTTGAAAAGGTATCGTTTTCCTGAAAACATCAAGGGGAAAGACTCAAAGCGGGTCTCCGGTTTTTCGTCAAGACCGGGGACTTTTTTGTCGGCCTCCCTATCCCTCTTGTTTAAGCCGTTCGCGGATTGAAATCCCTTCATGCCATGCCTTGCCGATGCATTCCCCTATCGACCAATACCTGTTGTCGGGCATAGTCAGCACAAAAGGATTGATCTTCTTTACATCGGGTTTCCCGTCAGTCAGAAACCTGTCTTCGGTGTAGATATTCATTATTTCAGCAATGAAGAAATAGTTGGTCGGCAGCTCAACGCGCTGTGATACTTTGCATTCCAAATTCACCGGACAGTTTGCAATCATGGGCGCTGACTTCAATTCGCCGTAAAACACGTCAAAGAGTTTCGACTTGTCCACCTTCTTCCCTGAGACAATCCCGGTATAGTCCGTAACCGCCACCATGTCCGCCGAGGGGACATTGATGCTGAATTCACCTGTTGAAAGAATGGCTGAAGATGACGCGTGCATCCTGTTGACGCAAATGCCTATCATCGCCGGATCATAATTGACCCTCGTCAACCAGTCAAGCGCCATGAAGTTCATTTTGCCTTCAAGGTGTGTGCCGAGAATGGTCTGCGTCCAGGGGAGGCAGAAAAGGTTTTTTTCGATGGTTAGTTTTGGCATGGGATGTAGATTGGACATGCAGAGTGTGATACTGTCGGCCTCAGCCATATTATATGGTCGATAGTGCATCGTTCACCTACTGCATGATTAGAGCCTTCAATTTTGTCGGCAAGCTATCTTTTTTGATCTCACATTCCCAAACTCTAATAACATGCCATCCAGCCCGTTTCAAAGCTTTTGTTATAAATTTGTCCCTCGATTTATTTCGCTGTATTTTCTTTTCCCAATAATCTGCATGATGCTTGGGTTTAGTGTTACGACAGTTATGGCCGTGCCAGAAACAGCCGTCAGCAAAAACAGCAATACGTTCTTTAGGGAACACAAAATCGGGACTACCCAACAATTTATAACCTCTGCGCCAACCTTTGATGAAATTTTTACGAAATATACTAACTAGGGAAAGTTCTGTTGATTTATTCCCCGTTGAACGCACCTTGGGAGAAAACAGTCGGTCATCCGCTATTTTGCGATTATGCGCTCTTCGATAAAAATACCGTTTTCTTCATAAGTTATTTCCGGCCTATTAGAACAAACAACAGATATCACGTTATTGTAAATGTCAGACAAAGAAACACCATCAGTTTCCTGCAGGAACGTGGTAATCCGCCGTATAACATCGCTCCGATCCAAAATTCTTGATGTGGTCATTCTTGGCCTCCTGTGAGATTAATCCTAAATGATCGTGCTATAACTTCTCTGAATGATATGAGTTTCTATTTTCTTAAACTTAAGATCATTTTCAAGCGGATTTTGATAGATGATATGAGTTGGCTTATCAATAAAATTCTTCACAACAAATAAAAAATAATCCTGTTTTAGATATCTTGCAACACTATATTCTTTTTCTGTTAAAGCTATATTACCAGACAATCCATTTAAACCTTTTACTTCTACCCCCAAAAATTTATCGCTTGAAGTTGAATTCAGTTTAAAATCAAAGCCACATCCAAATTTAGTCGTATCTTCTAAAATCCATCCTTGAAAAGCAGGAATTTGATTATGCACATGTATGAAATATTGTTCTGCTGCTTGACCTGTAATCAATCGCTTTGCAAAAGTTTCTTCCTTTGCTTTTTTACGTGTTGCTTTCTCGACAAGTGTTTCTACTTCATAGTTGGAATAGACAATACTTTTAATTAATTGCAAAAAAGTATTAATATCCCAATCGTTGTATTCATCATAAAAGACCTTGCAGAAATCTCTTATTTTCCGTTTATGCCAACCTTTTCTCGGATTTGGAAACAACGGGTCAAACTCATCACGATAATTTTTTAACGAAGCAGGTTTCGCGCCGATTGCATAACCAAGAGTATTAACTGCCTCGGTAAAACCTCCAAAGCCAAGCAACTCTAATCCTTTGATATCAAACTTTGAAAGAAACAGGCCGATTAAGATTGATTTATCTCTTGTGCTTAATTTCATAAACTTTAAGCTGCATTGGCAAGAAAAAAACCTTTTGCAACATCAAAACGTCGTGTTAAAGAGTTTGCTGACTGCAATTTCTTCATGAAACACTTTTCTCTCGCTGTTAAGTCTTAAATATACTGGATTAATACCTGAATCTCTCATGAAACAAGACAAGGCAACTGGGAAGGAGGAGTTAAACTGATTTTTACCCCAATAATAATGATCTGAAAAATCACGATTTGAGTGTGTTATTCCATATAATGCTGGTTTGGTCATAGCTGCTGCCTATATTCTGATTTAGGTGCTCTAATATAACACTTTTTTAACTGAGTTTGTTTACTGAAAATATAAAGAACAGAAGAGACTATCCCAATTTATTCTTCTTAATATTCACCCAAGCCCTCTTATTCATTCTGCCGATATCATAAGCGACGAAAGCCGGGGAATTCAAGAAAAAAGCGCCGCAACGCCAGAAAAGAAAAGCATTGTATTATTTAAAACGTTTTAATATTTATAACGTTGCTTCTCGTAATGCAAGAAACGGATTTCAGGAACATACTCTTATATAATTCAATAAGGTAGATACTAATGTTCGCCATGCCCGAATATCTTTGACATTTCAATTCTTGCTGACAGAACATTTCGAGTACCTTTTGTAGCTGTGGAGAATGAGACAGATAGACATTATAGTATTTATAGGGGTATTCAACTTATTCTTTTGTATTAAAGAGTTACGATATAGACTTTGTGAATTAGTTTTACAATTCTCGCACTCGAACGTCTGTGCCATTTCTCAAAACGAGCCTCATCATTTTCCCTTCTTCATCCTGTTCAAAAAATCCGAATATTTCTTTGCATGTCCCTCTTTCTCCGACCACCGTTTCACCTCTCTGAGGTCTATCTCCTGTGCCCCGGCCACCATGAGCGCCTGATCCAGTGCCTGTGGATCATTCCAGTGGTAATAGGCTGCCAGTCGGTCCTTGACACTATCTGTCGGAGTTAGCATAACTATTGTACCTAACTTCGTTTTCAGTTCATTTTCGTATCTGAGAGGTTCATTCCCTATTGCAGCAGGCGGGGCGACGAATTCGATAAAGTAAGGACAGTCCAGGCGCGTGAAATAGCGTGAATCCTTCCGCCTGAAACCGACGTCAGTCAGAACCGAGGCCACTTCCTTCATGGTTGCATGAGTGACAAAATCGAGATCGAATGACTGATACCTGTTTTTAGTATAAATGGAGACGCAGGCCCCTCCCACCAGGATCGCTTCAATCCCTTTTTCACGCAATTTGCCGCATACGAGCGCAGCCAGTTCCTTAATCCCGATCTTCTTCCAGTCAATTTTCACAATGGCTTGCCCGCCCTCCTCGGTCTCGTCCGCTTTTTGTAATAAACGCTCTTTTCTTTTTCAGGGAGAAATTCATAAGCCCTGGCCAATAAGGCCTTTAATTCCTCAAGGAAAGGATATCTCGGATTAAACGTGTAAATCCTCACCCTTCCCACGAGACGACTCACCACGACGCCGGCATTTTCGAGCCGTCTGAGCTGCTGCTGAAACATGTTCACGGGCGCTCCAAAGGTTTTGGCCATTCCGAGGGGATATCCCTCTCCGTACACATAGAGAGTGAAGAGTATCTTTTCAACCGTTATATTTCCGAAAAGTCCTTCCAGCATAGTCTCACCAATTACCATAATATATGGTTATATTACCATATTATATGGTATTGCAAGAATCTCATTTTGTCAAGGTGAAAGTGCTAACGGGACTAACGGGTCTACGGCGCAGAGGTGCGGAAGTAATGGCAGGACGGAATAACGACCTATTTTTTCTCTGCTACGTGTATTCTCGTGATAGCGCGTTCGAGGGACGAGGTTGCGCGGGCCTGGTCGAACTTCTCGGCCTGTTTGAGCCTCTCCTCAGCGCGCTTCTTCGCTTCTATCGCCCTCTGGACGTCTATGGTATCGGACCTTTCCGCGCTGTCGGCAAGTATCGTAACGCTGTCAGGGCCAACTTCGGAATATCCGCCGCTGATAAAAAAGTATCCGGTCTGGCTGCCTTTTCTATAGGTCAGCATTCCGATCTTGAGCGTGGTAAGAAAAGGCACGTGTTCCGGCAGGACCCCGAATTCCCCCTCAGTGCCGGATGCCACTACCTCGTCTACTTCATCAGTAAAGACGTGACCATAAGGTGTAACGATATCCAATTTCAGTTTCTCAGCCATTTAAAATCCTCTTTTTTTCTAAACTTCTCACTTCTTACTTCTACCTTCTGACCTGTCTTTTATCTATGCTCCGGCCAGTTTCTTGGCCTTTTCTACGACTTCCTCTATGCCGCCGACCATGTAAAATGCCTGTTCCGGCAGATCATCGTATTTGCCTTCAACAACGGCCTTGAAGCCCTTGATTGTATCTTCAAGTTTCACATATTTGCCGGGGGTCCCTGTAAATGTCTCTGCAACATGGAAGGGCTGGCTGAGGAACCTTTGAAGCTTCCTTGCGCGGGCGACCAATACTTTATCGTCTTCAGAAAGCTCTTCCATGCCGAGAATGGCGATGATGTCCTGTAGCTCTTTATATCTCTGGAGAACTATCTGGACCTGTCTTGCAACCTTATAGTGTTCTTCCCCGAGAATGAGCGGGTCGAGAATCCTCGATGTTGAATCAAGGGGATCAACAGCAGGGTAAATGCCAAGCTCTGATATCCCTCTTGAAAGAACGACGGTTCCGTCAAGGTGTGTAAATGCCGTTGCAACGGCGGGGTCCGTAAGATCGTCGGCAGGGACGTAAATGGCCTGCATCGATGTGATGGCGCCTTTGTTTGTTGACGTAATCCTCTCCTGCAGCACGCCCATATCCGTGCCGAGAGTCGGCTGGTATCCGACCGCTGAAGGCATTCTTCCGAGAAGCGCTGAAAGCTCTGCGCCCGCAAGTGTATATCTGAATATATTATCCAGGAAGATAAGAACGTCCTGTCCCTCGTCTCTGAAGTATTCGGCAACTGTAAGCGCCGAGAGTGCGACCCTGGCCCTTGCTCCGGGCGGCTCATTCATCTGGCCGTAGATAAGGGCTGTTTTTTCGAGAACGCCTCCCTCCTTCATTTCGAGATAGAGGTCATTTCCTTCTCTTGTTCTCTCACCGACGCCTGCAAACACCGACACGCCGCCGTGGACCATCGCGATGTTGTGGATCATCTCCATGATAACGACTGTCTTGCCGACGCCCGCGCCGCCGAACATTCCCATCTTTCCGCCTTTAACAAACGGAACGAGAAGATCAAAAACCTTGACGCCCGTCTCGAAGACCTGGGTCGAGGTGTCCTGCTGGGTAAAGTGAGGGGATTCCCTGTGGATCGGCAGCCTGTCTTTCGATTCTATCGGCCCCAACTGGTCCACAGAATCGCCGATAACGTTCATAATCCTCCCGAGAGTTTTTGCCCCTACGGGAACTGTGATCGGTTGCCCTGTATCAACAGCCCTGGTCCCTCTGACAAGTCCGTCGGTAGCAGACATTGCAACAGTCCTCACCACGTTATCCCCGAGGTGGGCCGCGACCTCAAGTGTTATATTGATGTCCGGAATACCTTTTGCCGCGTCCCCGGGCTGTGCAATCTTAAGTGCATTTAATATTTCAGGCATTTTATCTTCGAATTCAACATCAACAACTGCGCCGATGACCTGTGCAACTTTACCTTCATTCATAATCTATAACCTCCATTAAATTAAAAATCAAATATCAAAAAAGTGTCAGCTATAAGCCGCCAGCTAAGACTATCCTTTCAGCGCCTCAACACCGCCTACGATATCCATGAGCTCGCCTGTGATCGAGGCCTGTCTGGCCTTGTTGAACTGAAGCGTCAGCTTGCCTACCATTTCACTACAGCTCTTTGTCGCATTCTCCATGGCAGACATCCTTGCGGCCTCTTCAGCGGCCGAGCTTTCAAGGAGCGCCCTGTAGATCTGGATATCCACGTTCCTCGGTATCAGCCTGTCAAAAATAGCCTCCATGGAAGGCTCATAAATAAAATCGGCCGCGGCGGATTCTGAAGCCGGGGCTTCTTTCCCCTCTTCTACGGGGGCCAATGGAAGGAGTTGCGCCACAGTGACAGTCTGCGCCACCATTGATTTGAACGCATTATATACGACTACCACTTCATCAATTGTTTCATTTATAAAATTCTCTTTGACGTCGTTGGCAATCTCCTGGGCGTTTGTAAAGCTAACGTTCCCTGAAATGCCGGTCCATGCGTTTCGCGTGGAGACCCCTCTTCTTTTGAAGTAATCCCTTGCTTTTTTGCCGACGACGCTGATGCTCACCTGAAATCCTTCTTTTGTATAACCGTCAATAGATTTTTGAGCGGCCTTAAGGATATTTGTGTTAAAGGCGCCGCAAAGCCCCCTGTCGGAAGTGACCACTACAACCTCCACGGTCTTCCTGGGCCTGAAGGCAAGCAGCGGATGTGATTCCCTGTCCGCGCCCCTGGCAAGGCTCATGAGGACATCATGCATCTTGTCCGCATAAGGCCTCAGGTCCAGCATCCTGTTCTGCACCTTTCTCAGCTTTGCGGCAGACACCATCTTCATGGCCTTGGTGATCTTCTGGGTATTCTGGACCGCCTTTATTCTTTTCTTAATGTCTCTTAAGGTAGCCATTTTTCTTAGCTTTAAGCTATTAGCTGTTAGCCATAAGCTTTAAAAAGAGTTTTTTCTAATCGCTTACAGCTTATCGCTTATAGCTTCTTACGCCTGAAATCCTTTCTTGAATTCCTCTATAGCCTGTACCAATTTTGCCTTCAGGCTGTCGTCAATCGCTTTTTTCTCCGCAAGCTCCGAGCGGAGGTCGTCTTTTGTTCCGCGCATGAATTTCACGAATTCTTCTTCAAACTTCTTAATGGCCTCAACCGGGACATCATCGAGGTAACCCTGTGTGCCGGCAAAAAGGACAATGACCTGGTCCTGCATGGTCATCGGGACATACTGGTTCTGTTTCAGGAGCTCGACCATTCTCTTGCCGCGCTCTATCTGTTTGAGTGTCGCTTTATCGAGGTCTGAACCGAACTGGGCGAATGCGGCCATTTCACGGAACTGCGCAAGGTCGAGCCTAAGGGTACCGGCAACCTGCTTCATCGCCTTTGTCTGAGCTGCGCCGCCGACGCGGCTGACCGAAAGACCGACGTTGACAGCGGGTCTTACACCGGCATAGAAAAGCTCCGGCTCAAGGTATATCTGACCGTCGGTAATTGAGATAACGTTTGTCGGAATATAACCGGAAACGTCGCCTGCCTGTGTTTCAATAATCGGAAGTGCCGTAAGGGAGCCTCCGCCGAGCTTGTCGGAGAGTTTTGCGGCCCTTTCAAGGAGCCTCGAATGTAAATAGAAAACGTCTCCGGGGAAGGCCTCACGTCCCGGGGGACGCCTGAGCAGGAGCGAGAGCTGCCTGTATGCCGTCGCCTGTTTACTGAGGTCATCATATATTATCAGCGCATGTTTGCCCTTGTCCCTGAAATATTCTCCCATCGCGCAGCCTGTATAGGGAGCAATGTACTGCAGAGGCGAGGGCTCGCTCGCTGTCGCGGAAACAATAATTGTGTGCTCCAATGCGCCTTCTTCTTCGAGTTTTTTTGCGACGCGGACAACGTTGGAGCGCTTCTGCCCGACTGCGACATATATACATAAAACATCTCCGCCCTTCTGGTTGATAATGGCGTCAACACCTATCGCGGTCTTCCCTGTCTGACGGTCGCCGATGATAAGCTCTCTCTGCCCTCTTCCAACCGGGATCATGGCGTCTACCGCTTTCAGACCTGTCTGCAGGGGCTGGCGAACAGGCTGCCTGTCGATGATACCGGGGGCCACAACGTCGACTATCCTGCTCTCTGTCGAGTTAATCGGCCCTTTTCCGTCAATGGGCTGTCCGATGGCGTTGACCACTCTTCCAAGCAGCGCTTCCCCGACAGGCACCGACATGATCTTACCCGTGCGTTTTACGATGTCGCCTTCCTTGATAAGCGTGTCTTCACCGAATAAAACAGCGCCGACGGCATCCGTCTCAAGGTTAAGCGCCATCCCGAACACATTATTGGGAAATTCGAGAAGTTCGGAAGCCATACACTTGTCAAGGCCGTATATCTTTGCGATACCGTCGCCGACTTTAACGACTGTCCCGACTTCACTGACGTCGACGCGCTTCTCGAAATCGCTGATCTGTTTTTTAATCAGCTCACTTATTTCTTCAGCTTTAAGCTCTGTAATTGCCATCAAACACCCCCGTGAAATTTAATTAATAATTAACAATTAGAAATGAGCAATTAATAAGTTTCTTCCTTAATTGTTAATTACTAATTACTAATTACTGATTGTTTCTATCTCATCAACTCCGCCCGCAAGAGGCGGATTTGTCCTTTAACGCTGTTATCGTAAATGGTGCTGCCGACTTTTACAACAAAACCGCCCAATAACGACGGGTCCACCTGGCTCTCGATATCGATCTCTTTCTGTGTCATTGACTTGAGGGCGGCCTTGAGCCTCTCGGTGTAATTCCTGTCAAGAGGCACGGAAGATATCACTACGGCAGTCGCTTTCCTCTGCCTTTCGTTGTACGCCGTAATTGACGCGGAAATGATCTCCCTGATCGCAGCAAGATGACCCTGCATGACGATGAGTTTCAGAAATTTCTCCGCTGCGGGGGAAAATTTCATACCAGGAAGGAGCGCGCCCAATGCCCTGCTTTTTTCATCATCGGAGAATATCTGCCCCGCAAACAGCAGTTTGAGCTTTCTGTTCGCGTCAATAATACCTGAGAAGGCCTTAAACTCCCCGATGACCGAAGGTATGGCGGAAAGGTCGACGCTGCTGACCAATGCCCTGCTGTATTTTTTCCCGATCTGATGTTTGTTCAATTCTTGGCCTCGAGTCTTTTTATATAATCGTCTATCAATGCTTCCTGTTCTTTCTGTCCCAGTTTTTCCTTTATCTGCTTTTCCGCAAGTTCAAGGGCCATCATGGCCGCCTCGGTCTTGATCTGGTCTTTTGCCTTCTGCAGCTCGAAATCAATGTTTGTCTTCGCCTGCTCCAGTATCTTCTCCTTCAGCTTCTCGCCCTCTGCTATGATCGTCTCTTTTTCCTTCTCCCCGGCCTTTCTTGCCGACGCAAGTATTTCCTCTATTTCACGGTCCGTGTTACCGAGCCGGGCCTTGACTTCGTTCAGCGCCTTCTGCGCCAGCTCTTTGGCCTCAGTCGCCTCCCTGAGGGACTTCTCTATGAGCTGCGTCCTGTTTTTGAAAAACTCTGCAAAGGGTTTGCGCGCGGCAAAGACAAGGACAACTACGAGGACCGCGAAATTAACTACAGGCCAGAGCCAGTCCTTCCATGTAAAAGCATGCTCGGCATGCTCACCGCCTTCAGCCGCTAACGCGGCAGAACAAATAACACAGAACACAGAACACAGACAAAAAACAGCGAGGGTTTTTCTTCTCATAAGTCTTTGCTCTTTGTTCTTTGCTCTTTGTTCTGTCTTTCTCACGCCTTCACCAGCTTTTCCACTATCTGTCCTGAGAAATTCTCAACATCCGATTTTAATGTCGTCCTCGCCTTTTCAACTGCGGTCTCAAGCTCGGACTTTGCCTTTTTGTTCAGCTCCGCAGCCCCGTTCCGCGCGGAATCAAGCGCCTGCTTCTGCGCTTCCATGCCTTCCCTGCTCAAATCCTCAAATACCGCCTTTGCTTTTCCCCTTCCCTCGGCCAGTTTTGAATCGATCCGGGCAATTATACTGTCCTTTTCCTGGTCCATAGATTTAGCTGTGTTGAGGGCCCCGTTAATCCCCGCGTCCCTCTCTTTAAAAAGGCGGAGGAGAGGCTTGAATAAAATGATGTTCAGCGCTATCAGCAGCAACAGAAAATTCGCAAGCTGGGCAAAAAACCACTCATTGATTTCTAACATTAAAAGCTCCTACTTATTCAAGAAAGTGAAGAGTCGTCGTAAGACAAAGTGAGCGTAAAATTACCATAGCGGGAATATTTTGTCAATAACTGAATAATTATATTTAGGAAATTTATAAAACGTCAGTAAACGGCGGTAAAAAATCTGTCGCGGATGCTCCCGGTTTTGACTTTTTGAAGACTTTCTTTTAAACTTCAGTAAATATTGACTACAGAATAATTTTAGCCACGGATTAACGCGGGCATTGATAATATATTTATATTCTTATCCGCGAAATCCGCGCTGGTCCGTGGCGAAAAAATGTTTTAAATCATGAGCGGCGACACGGTATTAACATTAATATTCAAGGCAGGGCCTGTTGTAAAGTTCATCCTTCTTGTTTTGCTGTCTTTCTCCGTCTTCTCGTGGGCTATTATCTTCTATAAAACCAGACTGTTCTCAAAGGCCGAAAAAGAATCCCTTCAGTTCTACCAGGCCTTTATAAAAGCAAAACAATGGGACTCTCTCTACCAGTCAACAAAGAAATTTACGGTAAGTCCCCTGGCGAACCTGTTCAGGGCCGCGTATTCAGTCGATGACGCAAGCATGGATGAAATCAAAACCATACTGAGAAGAGTTGAGACGATGGAGGCGGCCCGTCTCGAAAAATACCTCACTTTCCTTGCGACAACCGGGTCTACAACTCCTTTTATAGGTCTTTTCGGAACTGTATGGGGGATAATGAATTCTTTTATGGGCATCGGGCGGATAGGCGCGGCTTCACTTGCCGTGGTCGCGCCCGGCATTGCCGAGGCTCTGATAGCCACTGCCGCGGGACTGGCTGCCGCAATCCCCGCCGTCGTAGCGTATAATTACTTTCTGAGCAGAACGCGCCGGGCTATCAGCATGACTGAGGATTTTTCCAGGGAACTAATCGACTATCTCGCGAGGAAACATGGAGAAACGCAGGCCGGCTCTTTCTGAAATAAACGTAACCCCTTTCGTAGATGTAATGCTGGTCCTTCTCATCATTTTCATGGTTACGGCGCCTCTCCTTCAGCAGGGGATAGACGTCAACCTTCCGCAGGCCAAGGGCAAAGAAATGTCCCCGGCGGAAAGGGTCATCATTACCGTAAAGAAAGACGGCAAGCTGTATATGGACAAATCGGCAGTGACCCTGGAAACTCTCAGGTCCGCTTTATCGAAGATACAGAACAGGGAAGTTTTTCTTAAAGCCGATAAAGACGTCCCTTACGGACTTGTTGTAGCAGTCATGGGCGAGCTGCGCGAGATCGGCATAGAAAAATTGGGGATGGTGACAGAGCCGCAGGCCCGTATTCAATGAAGTATGCCCTGCACATCGGGAAGGAGCCGAATTTCCAGGCAGTCGTAATCGCTTCCGCTGTAATTCATCTGGTCCTCGTTGCACTAATAGTAATTCCGCTCAAAACAAAAGGCGATGAATACAGGAGCTATTTCGTGGATCTTGTCGGACCGCTTGAAACCCGTACAGAGAATACGGCGTCTTATTCGTCAACCGGTAAGGGAGGAGAAAGAGAGGCGGTTGCGATAAAAGAGCCCTCTGCACAGTCTGAATCAAAGGCAGACATGTCCCTGGAGTCCGAAAGGGTAGCAAAAGAAATAGACAGGATCCGCTCCATCAGCGCCCTGTCAAAACAGAAAAATAAAAAAGAGGAAGAAAGGTACCGTGATATAGAAATTATAAGGCAGAATATCCATGGCAGCGCGGTTAAAAACACAACGAGGGGCGCCGGCTCGCAGTCACCGGCTCCTGATTCATATTATGCACTGGTTACCCGGAGGATATGGAGCGAATGGGTCTATCCGGATTTCGGCTCTTCCGGGCTTGAGGTAATTATCAGTATGAAGATTGAGAAAGACGGGAAGATCATTTCTTGCGAAATCGAAAAACCGTCAGGCAATCCCCTTTTTGACCGTTCCGCGGTGAAAGCTGTAGCGAAAGCCGACCCGCTGCCGCCCCCTCCTTATGAAATGGAGATAGGCGTGAGGTTTTACTTATGAAAAAAACAGGCAATAGGCAATGGGCAATGGGCAAAAGGCGGGAGTCAAAAGTCTGGTCATCTGTCACTCGTCACTTTTTACTTGTCTCTGTTTTACTTGTTGCTTGTTACTTTTCACTTGTCACTGTTTCATACGCAAAGGTCTACATCGACATCACATCGCCCGCCATACGGAAACTGCCGATATCTATTACGGCAAAAGGACCCTCAGAAGCAAAAGAAATAGAAGGGATAATAATGAATGATCTGGAGTTCACCGGCTTATTCCTATTCGTAGCGCCGGAGGCGCCGGGAGCGGAGATGACCGTGCAACTGGGAACCGATACTTCAAATGATATAAAAGTTCTCCTGTCGGTTTTCGATCTGATAGAAAACAGGGAGACATTTAAAAAGCAGTATTCCGGAACAAAGGATATTCTCCGCGCCATCGCTCACAGCATATCGAACGATATTTATGAAATTGTGACCGGAAAAGACGGGGCCTTCAGGACAAAGATTTCTTATCTGATGCAGACATCCCAGGGAAACAAGGAACTCCGTTTGATGGACTGGGACGGGCATACCCCGATCAGGGTAATCCCGATCGGTTTGACCTCAAGCCATGCGTGGTCTGATAACGGACGTTTTCTTATATACTCGTCGGAGAGAAACAGGGACTGGAAAATCTATCGGTTCGATCTCGAGGATTTCAGGGAAACACTGCTGTTCTCCGCAAAAGGCCTTAACCTTGCCGGGAACACTTCTCCAGGCGGAGAAATGACCTTCTCTTCGTCCAGAGACGGCAATTCAGAAATATATGTTATGAATATAAACGGGACCAACCTGCGGAAGCTCACCACATCTTTCGGCATCGATGTCTCACCGGTTTTTTCCCCTGACGGCTCAAGCATCGCCTTTGTATCCGACAGGGGCGGCTCTCCCCAGATATATATCATGGACTCAAGCGGAAGAGGCGCGGGAAGGCTGACCTTTGAAGGTTCATATAATACTTCTCCCGCATGGTCGCCTGACGGAAAGTGGCTGGCGTACGTCGGACAAAGGGGTGGTAAAAATCAGATATTCATGATAAAATCTGACGGTACAGGGTTAAGGCAGCTTACAATCAGCGGCAACAATGAAAGCCCGTCATTCTCTCCTGACGGGATGTTTCTGGCTTTTGACTCTGACAGGGACGGCGGACGGGGCATTTATATTATGCGCGTCAACGGGGAAGACCAGAGGAGGATTTCGCCGAAGACGGTAAAAGCGATGTCGCCGAAATGGTCGCCGTTTTTAAAATAATTTATTAAATAATTATCAAGGAGGTCTTGCTTATGAAAAAGATATTAGCCGTATTTCTGCTGGTTTTTGTTATAGGTTGCGCGAAAAGGCTGCCCCCGCCCGCTGAAACAAAAATGCCGAAAGAACCCGCGAGAGAAACCGTTGAGCCCGCAAAAAAGATAGAAAAAGAAGCTGTAAAGGAAACCGTAAGACCCAAAGAAGCTAAGCTGCAGGAAGAAGAACTGGCCCTGAAGGGCGAAGTGCCCGCTGCCTTGAAAGAAGTGCTGAACGATATATTTTTCGATTATGACAAGTACAGCATACGGGACGACGCCAGACCCGGCCTTGATTCCATTGCCTCATATCTCAAAAAGGACACGGCTGCCGGCATTATAGTCGAAGGGCACTGTGATGAAAGAGGCACCAACGAATACAACCTCGCGCTCGGAGAAAAGAGGGCAAAGGCCGCAAAGGAGTATCTCACATCACGCGGTGTTGCTCCTTCAAGATTAACAGTGGTTACGTATGGAGAAGAAAAACCCGTCTGTACGGAACAGAATGAGGCCTGCTGGCAGAAAAACAGGCGGGCGCATTTTGCAGTGAAATAAATTTAAGCATATGATTATCAAAAGACCTGTAAATATTTATACCGTTCTATACTGCTTACTCTTTACCCTTTCCCTTGCGTTTCTCCTCTCCGGGTGCGCCACAACAGACGACATGGGCAGGATGCAGTGGAACATCAATGACTTGAGGTCCGAGATAAAAAGTATTAAGGAAACAGCCCCCTCCCAGGTCGAGAGGGAAAAGCTTGACAGGAATTTTCAGGAAATCCGGCAGGCGAACGAACTGACCTCAAAATCCGTTTCCGACCTGCTGGTGCAGACGCAGTCTCTCGCCAATGAATTCCGCACCCTTACCGGCCGCTTTGAGGAAACGCGTTATCATGCTGATAAAAATTCAGCCGAAATGAAGGCTGAAAGAGAAAAGCTCGCTGCAAAGCTCGGAGAGATGGAGCTTGCGCTTGATGATGTAAAGAAGAAAGTGTCCCATCTGGAGGAAGTTGAGCGTTCCGCAAAGAAAGACGAATTAAAGCAGGACGAAGGAACAAAGCAGCCCGATGACGCAGCTAAAACAGGAGAGACGGAAAAGAAAACCCCTGAAAAGACAGAAGACAAAAAAGAAGCCCCTAAACCGGACGTAAAGGATATTTACCTGGCAGGCTATCAGGCATACAATGAAGGCAAGACCGTGGAGGCAAGAGAAAAGCTGTCAACTGTCCTGAAAGATTATCCTGATAATGAATATACGGACAACGCGCGTTTCTGGATCGCGGAAAGCTACTATAAAGACGGCAACTATGAAGACGCCATCCTCGCGTACGAAGAGATTTTAAAAAAGAGTCCCAAAAGCGATAAGGTCCCGGGCGTCCTGCTGAAGCAGGGGCTTGCCTTTTACGCATTAAAGGATGAAAAAACCGGCAGGATAATCCTCGAAAAGCTTATTCAGGAACACCCGAAGTCGGACCAGGCAGGCATCGCTAAAAAGAAGCTCGGCAACCCCGCCCCTGCGAAAAAGAAAAAGTAATTACGGCTTGTCTATGTAATCAGATTATATGTTTTTTTATTATGCATAATCAGGCGTGATCCGTATGCCGGGTGGTGTAGGAGGAGGGGAATCATGAGATTCCGCCTTATATCCACTCAGTCGCCTCCTACTCATCCTCTCTTTTACTCCCTTTCGGGTTCCGTTCACAAGTATGACAAGGGGTTATGACAAGGGGTCAAGGGTTATGACAAGGGGTCAAGGCTTGAAGATGTCCTCAACTGTTGCTTTTTTCCACTTTCAAGCCCTGACCCCATACCTTCTGATTCAATTATATCGCTGTTTTGGGAGTCGGGGAAGAGGGGAGTTCGTTCCGGCACTCCGATGTTTTCCTCATCAGACTTGCAAACAGCACTGCAAAATATGTATGATGTGTAAAATTTCAAGGGGACAGGCTGATGAAAATTCGTATTGACCTCCACACGCTCGGAAGAGCTTTGGAACGGGGTACTCATAAAGAAGAAATTATAGATGTGCTTCTTACAGGTGTCGATGCCCGGGCAAAAGGACATCGAAAATCTAGAGCCAAGGTATTCGACTATGGACAAAAGAGACTGGGTACATTCTATGAACAGAAAAAGGTTGAAGTGATTTATACGATTGAAAATGATACAATAATTACGGTAACCGTCTATGTTTTTTATGGTAGCTGGGAGGGCAGGAAATGAAAATTACATATGACGACAAGACAGACCTTCTCTATATCCGGTTGGACGAAAGCAAACAGGACGTTGTAAACAGACGCGTCGCTGATGATATTGTGCTTGATATCGGAGAAGGCGACAGGATCGTCGGAATAGAGATACTTGAAGCATCCTCCCACGTAGACCTCAACAAGATATTGCCGATCCAGCATGAAGGGATCAGGGCGTCGGCGTAGAATTCCAAGATTTCATATTCTGATTGAACACAGCGGAGAAATCAGAGGTGGTCGCAAAATGCGACCACCTTAAAACCTCAGATTTTCTCCAAATCTTCCTTATGTTTTTACCGAGCACGGCGCGATAATGCTTGCGACGGTCTTAAACAGTTCGGTTGCTATTGAGGCGAGTATTCACGTCGTACGGGCATTCGTAAAACTCCGGGAAATTCTTTCAACTCATAAAAAACTGACTCTCAAATTACAGAAGCTTGAAAAGAGGATGGAAGAGCAGGATGAAAAGATTTATACAATCTTTGAAGCGATCAGCAGCCTGATGTCTCCGCCGGAGAAGAAGAAACGGGAGATCGGGTTTAAGAGGTGAGGGGCATGAGGACGTATGGGGTGAGATTTTGCTTGACAACAAGCCTTTAAATGGGTTGACCCCATACCTTCTGCAAGGCGAAGGCTTAACAATCCTTGCTCATAAAATCGGCAGAGCCGTTTATTACATGCTCAAAAGAAAAAAGGTTCGCGGCTGTTATGTTTTCATGCCGCTCAATCTTTACAAACAATCTCTTAATCTTTTCATCTTGTATTTCCATAAAATGTATTTTCTCAAAAATATGAACGGGAAAACAACTAAACTTATAAAAAAGAAAAAAAGATAGTATTGCTTTCTTATTAAAGTACTTATAATTGTTAGCCAATATAAAAAGCTATAAAAAAATATTTACTTCAACCTTATTGTTTATTATAAATTTGCTGAAAAGCCCCACTCTTGTGCAAAAATTGCCCCCGCTGTACAAAAAATTTAAACTCCGTAAGAGCGTGATTAATTCTACGGTGGGACGAGAAGGAAAGGCAAGAAAAATATTGGTTCTTCAGGTTTAAAAATGAGTGAGTTCATAAGGGATAATAGAGACCCTCCATTATCCCCCTCGCTTACTGAGCCTCTTCGCCAGCGCCTTTTCCCCTGCCTTCCTCAGGTCACGGCAGAGATCGGAAAGCTCACATGCAATCCGGAGCCTCTCTGCCGGAGAGAGTTTACCGACTGCCGCGGACTCTCTTTTTTTATTTAATCGCATGACCTTCGATTTTGCCAAAATGCCTCTCCTCTGCTGAGACCTTACTTTTATAAAATCGTTGTTGAATTATAACACAGCAATTTTAAAAAGCAGCTTTCAGCAATCAGCACTCAGCGCTCAGCCAAGGTGGTCTGTTTTTTTTTGAGCTGACCGCTAACAGCTAAAGCTTAAAGCCAATTCAATACCCCTCTACTTCCCATTGTTCATAAGTCCTTTCCGGCAGCTCCTGGATAAACGGAGAAGGCCTTTTTATGATGGAGCCGTCGCGCCATCTGTCGTCCATAACGGGATAACAGAGGTAAAGCTCGTCTTTTGCCCTTGTGACCGCGACGTAAAACACCCTCCTCTCCTCTTCCTCTCCCTCAAGGCTGCCCATTGACTTTGCCGAGGGGAAGTTGCCGTCGGTAAGTCCTATGATAAAGACCCTCGACCATTCCAGCCCCTTTGCCCTGTGGATGGTGGAGAGCACGATTGATTCACTCTCCTCTCCCGGCTCTACCACATCCTCTGCCTGAACGTTAGTAAGGAGCGCGAGGTCGCTCAGGAAGTCCTTTGTTGATTTGAAATGTTCGGAGTAATTTGAGAGCTGCTCGATGTCCTCAAGCCTGTCTTCATAATTTTCGTAACTGCTTTGCAGATAGGCAATGTAGCCTCTTTCGAGTATTTCCCTGATGGCCTCCGGGGGCCGGCTTAAAACTGTTTCGTCTTTTAATGTTTCCATGCTGCTTCTGTACTTTTGCCAGTTGGCCTTCGCCCTCTTTGTAAGCATCTTTGAAACTCCGTCGGATACCGCTGTCTCAAGCGGCGTTTCAGAAGCGCTTATATGTTCCCAGATTTTTTTCGCGGTTATATTGCCGATGCCCGGGACCAGTTTCAGTATCCTCGTCCACGAAATCTCATCCATGGGGTTTAACGCGGCCCGCAGGTATGAGATGACATCTTTTATATGCGCCTGCTCAAAGAAACGCAGGCCGGAGCGGACTTCATAGGGTATCCTTCTCCTTGTTAATTCCATCTGCAGGTCCATAGACTGATAATGCGACCTGTAAAGGACCGCGATCTCTCTCATCGGCATACCTTCATCAATAAGGTCGAGAACCCTCTGTGAAACGAATTCAGCCTCCCGGGACCGGTTTTCCAATGGAACAAGGGCGGGCCTGGCCCCTGCCCTCTGAACGGAATTGAGGACCTTCGGAAATTGCCTTTTATTGTTGGCAATGCTCTCATTCGCGAGAGAGAGGATTTCATCCGTACTCCTGTAGTTCGTTGTCAGTTTAAATACTTTCGCGCCGGGATATCTCTCCGGGAAGTTTATTATATTATCGAAGCACGCGCCCCTGAAAGAGTAGATAGACTGTGCGTCATCTCCCACCACCATCAGATTTTTATGCCTTGACGCCATGAGGTCCACGATCTCCGCCTGGATCCTGTTGGTGTCCTGATATTCGTCCACGAGGATGTGCAGAAACCTTTCAGAGAGTTTCTCCCGGACCGCCGGGACGTCAGTGAGTATCTTTTTCCAGTAAAGGAGGAGGTCGTCAAAGTCCACAAGGTTCATGGTCCTCTTCTTTCTGACATACAACTGACCGACCTTTTCAATCTCTTCGGCAAACACAAGAAGGTATGAGAAATCTTTTTCTATTACGTCAATAACCGTCCTGTCGGCCCCGGTTGAGCGGCTGATAACCTCAAGGAGGACCTTCGCCTTCGGGAACATGCTGTGCGTCCTCAGGCTGAGCTCCGCTATGCATGAATCAACGAGGTCCTTAGTGTCTTCACTGTCAAGGATTGTGAAATTGGTATTGAGGTTGACTGTGTCTCCATATTGTCTCAGGATAATATTCCCTATGTGATGAAACGTGCCTCCCCACACCCTCCTTGATTCTCCTTTTATAAGAAGCTCGACCCTGTGGAGCATCTCCCGCGCGGCCCTGTTCGTAAAGGTCAGCAGCATTATCCTTGAGGGATAAATACCGCTCTCCATTAGATAAGCTACCCTGTAGGTCACGACCCTTGTCTTTCCTGAGCCTGCGCCTGCAATGACGAGCGAAGGGCCTTCGCCGGATGTTACCGCCTCCATCTGCTCGGGATTGAGGTAGGATGCGTAATCAATAGAGGGTTTAAAGTGCGGCGATGATTTAAGGTGGTATTTCATAATGACGGTTAATTCATTCTAATATATGTTGTTACGGGTTTCAAACCCGGTGTTGCCAAACCCGGTGTTGCCGTAGGGGCAATTCATGAATTGCCCCTACAATTCATCCAGCAAATTCTCGAGGGCCTTCTTCATTTCAGGAGAGCTCACCTTATCCAGCAATCCGTCAAATTCCTTTATATCCTTCAGATGCACCGTAACATCAACATTCTTGTTCTCAAGCGTCCTGTCCCACTCCAGGGATATTTCACGCGGGAGATTCAGACCCTCAACCGTTTTATCCATCTTTACCTGCACCCCTGATAAAACCGGGAACCGCTTCCTGCGGATAAGCTCCCGCAGCCTCTCGGTTTTGTCTCTCGGACTTTGGGTCGACCCCATGATTTCCGCAACGCCCGGCTCACCCGGAAAGTCGGCAATGGTTTTATTCTGCGCCCGCAGATAATCCTTCAGGTTTGAAGCGATTTCATCCATAATGGAAGCGGTCAACTGGATGTCCGGCCTCCACGCCATCAACTGCGAAAGTATTTCTTCCGGATAATGGGTCAGATTAAGTATCTGCTTCAGGGAAAACTTCTTTTCATGGCAGAACAATTTCAATTCATCGGGCAAGGCATTCACCCTCCTGCAATCCTTCAGAAAATCACTGTAAGGTCTGAACCCGAAAGCAGGACAGAGGAAGTTCAATATCCATGATTCCGGCGAGTCCCTGTCCATCGCAAAACAGATGAACCGGACTTTATTCATGATGCTCTGTTCAATACCGCTTCTCTTATTGCAGAGGATGAAGGTAAAGATATCCGTTACCGGAGTAGTATCCGGAAGTATTACAGCGCTGATTTCATTAAAGTGATTGCGAAGCGCAAACTGAATACGCTTCCTCCCGTCAATCAGATGAAGCTGTCCGCCTTTGTCACTTTGAATAATGACAGGGTGGATTATGCCCATATTGGCGAACGAATCTTCAAGGCCCGTCTTATCAAAATCCGGTTCATAAAGAACGCCGCCCGGCGAGAAACGGCTTTTCTCAACAAAGATATCGTTTATATTTACGTTCTGAACAGTCATGGAATTAGATATTTTACATCTTCCTCAATGATTCAAGCATCCCCCTGCACTCCTCTGCCTCATTCCTCTTCCCCCTCTTTTCATACCCGTTAATCAGGATGGTCAGCTTCTTTGCAAGTACCCTGATAATCTTCTCCCTGTAGTGTCCGTCAGGTTCCTGCTCCAGCAATCTCATCAGCGACCTCACCCTGAACCTGTCCATCGCAGGATATCTCCGCGACAACTGATCGCTATGCCCGCCGTATTTGATAACGGAAAAAGACGGTTCAAGGCCCACCGGATGACGCCGGGATATTTTAAGCCACAGGTCGTAATCTTCGCAGACAGACAGGCCTTCATCGAATAAACCGTATTGCTCAAGCAGCGATTTCCTGACAAGTACTCCGGAAGGAGATACAAGACACCGCTCAAGCGACTTTTCCCATATCCAGCCTTCCGGCTTTTTATGATGCCTGCAGGGATTGACCCTCGCCCCGTTCCGTATCCAGACTTCCTCCGACTGGAGTATCCGGTAGAAAGGATATTTCCCCAGGTATTCGACCTGGTCCTTCAGTTTGTCCTTTTCCCAGCAGTCATCGGAATCAAGAAAGGCGACCCACTCGGTTTTTGCGCGTTTAACGCCTTCATTCCTTGCCGGTGACGGGCCTGAATTACGCGACAGAAAAACAGGAGTGATTTTTTCGTAGTAGCTCCTCAGGACATCTTTTGTTTTATCGTCAGAGCAGTCATCGACAACGATAATCTCATCCGGCCTGTGGGACTGGGACAATACGGAATCGATCGCGCGTCCGATGGTTTGCTGCCGGTTGTGTACAGGGATTACCGCGGTTATTCTTGAGGGGTTATCTTCTGTGAAACTGAAAAGGCCTGTCAGTTTTCGCGCGAACAAAGCGAGATTGGCGTTAAAGTCCGAAAGCATATTCCCATCGGAAAAATCCGTGCTGAATTTCAGACAATGGAAGCTGATGCCGCATTCGCTGAAAATTTTTGCCTGTGAGTAGCATTCCATATCAATAGCATCATGTCTTTTCCAGGCATCAGGGAAGGCGCCGTTACAGGTTTTTCCGACGCTGAGAAGGGAATGGACCTCAACCGCGTCTTCCTCAAACGGAAACGGGAGTCTCATGTCGAGTTTCAGCGTGTCACCGCCTTCGTTCGCAGAGTAACGCGGTCTTATCCATCGGGCGACCGGATATTCCCGTTTCAAGAGACCGCATGTTCCGATGTTAACGACAAAAAGCGGGCCCACGTGGTCCCTTATCCAGCGCGCTGCATCTTCATTCGCATCGGGTCCCGGCCCGGTTATCACTATCAGAATGCCTGAAGAGAAACTTTGCTGTTTAATGGCCCCGGACTTCAAGGCCTCGATAGTATGCACCGGTATTCCATGAGTTACAAACCAGTCCCCTGGAACTTCCTTTTTCAGGGCGGCTGTGACGACAAGCTTGATATCAGGGGATTTTTGTAATTTAATTTTCATGTACAAAATATTTTTAACAGGGTATAGAATATTCTACACCGTGTATTATGACAGTTGCTATCTGTGACAGCTTTTTATGATTAACAAATTCCTGAACATCCTCTTCCCTGAAACATGCCCGGTATGTAAAGGGCCTGCGAAAAATCATCAAACCACTCCCATTTGCGCGGATTGCTGGCAGACAGTTTCTCCATACGGAGGACCTGTTTGCCGGAGATGCGGGAAACCGCTTGTATCTGATGTTTCAGCGACCTGCGGGGAATGTCTTGAGGATGAGCCTTCCTTTTCTTATGCCAGGAGTTTCGGACTTTATGAGGGCGTATTAAGAAAAGCGATCAGCCTGTTGAAGTACCATAATGTTAAAAGACTTTCAAAACCCTTATCTGATATAATACTTTCGCTTAAAATGCCCGAGGCTGACGCTGTTATCCCGGTCCCGCTGCACGAAAAACGTCTCAGGATGAGGGAATTCAACCAGTCCGCCCTTCTTGCGAAATATCAGGCAAAAGGTCTGGGGATCAAACTGATAGTTGACTGTCTTGTCAAGACCAGAGACACGGCTCCGCAGGTGGGCCTCAGCTCACATGCCAGGAGAAATAACATCAGGAAGGCGTTTGAGGTCAGGCGCGCGGGAATGATAGAAGGGAAAAATATTATCCTTGTAGACGATGTAGTAACAACCGGAGCTACCGTGCGTGAATGCTCCAGGGTTTTAAAAAAAGCAGGCGCTGAAAATATTTATATCACCACGCTTGCGCAAAGGATGATGGATTAGAGAAAACCATGTTCAAAATCTTGCATAAACAGTCGCTTGCCCCACTGGTTGATGAAATGGTCATAGACGCTCCGCATATCGCGCGTCACGCCAGGGCCGGCAACTTTGTCGTGCTGAGGATCGATGAAAAGGGAGAAAGAATCCCCCTGACCATTGCTGATTCAGACAGCGCAAACGGTACGGTAACATTACTTTTCCAGAAGGTCGGAAAGACGACGGAAAAGCTCGGCTCCCTGGGTCCCGGGGGATACATAAGGGACGTGACGGGCCCGCTCGGTCATCCTACACCGGTAAAGGAATACGGACACTGCGTGCTGGTAGGCGGCGGCATAGGGACTGCTACGCTGTACCCTATCCTGAAGGCTTTAAAAGATACAAACAATATGGTGACGGTAATTCTCGGGGCCCGGACAGAAGGGCTTCTGGTATGGGCGGACAAATTCATGGAGCTTGCCGACGAAACAGTGATAACAACAGATGATGGAAGCTCAGGCAGAAAAGGTCTTGTCACTGAAGCCCTGAAAGAAATAATCGATGCCGAATCTGTCGCAGTGGTCATTGCTGTCGGTCCCATAAGGATGATGAAGGCGGTTTCAGACCTTACGAGGCCGTACGGCATTAAGACCATAGTCAGCCTCAATCCCGTTATGGTTGAAGGCACGGGCATGTGCGGGGCCTGCAGGGTAACCATAGGGGAGAAAACAAGGTTTGCGTGTGTTGACGGGCCTGAATTCGACGGGCATGAGGTGGATTTCCGGGAATTGGAGAACAGACTGGGATTTTATAAGAAAGAAGAAGAACAGGCGTACCATTTGTTTTTAAGAAAGACGAAGACAGGGTTCAAGGGTTCAAGGGTTCAAGGGTTCAAGGGGTCAAGGGGTCAAGTAATGCGATTCAGAAATCCTGAAAAAAGAAAAACCGATTTCAAGGAGGTTTCACTCGGCCTGACGGAAAGACAGGCGGTGAAGGAAGCGGACCGCTGCCTTCAGTGCAAAAAACCTCACTGCATTGCAGGCTGTCCTGTTGAGATCGACATACCGAAATTCATCTCATTTGTCAAAGAGAAAGATTATCTCGGCGGGCTGAAAAAAATAAGGGAATTCAACATGCTCCCCGCGATATGCGGAAGGGTCTGCCCGCAGGAGCACCAGTGCCAGGGCAACTGCGTGCTCGGCAAAAAGAAACATCCTGTCTCCATAGGCGCGCTTGAGCGGTTTGTCGCTGATTATGAGGCGACTTTGGGACAGCCGGAGCTCCCTGAAACAACTCCGCCTAACGGATATAAAGTTGCGGTTGTAGGTTCAGGCCCCGCGGGATTGACAGTTGCAGCCGACCTTGCGAAGATTGGGTACGGCGTCACGGTCTTTGAAGCCCTTCACGAGCCCGGAGGGGTGCTTACCTATGGTATTCCTGAATTCCGGCTGCCGAAGAAAATTATCAACAGAGAAATTGATTTTGTAAAAAGCCTCGGCGTGGAAATTATACTCAACTGTGTTGTCGGAAGAACACGCACCATCGATGAACTGTTTGAAGACGGGTTCAAGGCAATTTTTATCGGCGTGGGCGCCGGTTCGCCGAAATATCTTGGAATTCCGGGAGAAAACCTGAATAATGTATATTTTGCGTCGGAGTTCCTTACAAGGGTCAATCTCATGAAGGCTCATAAATTCCCTGTATACGACACGCCCGTGAAAAAAGCCAGGCAGGTAGCCGTCATCGGCGGGGGCAACGTTGCCATGGATTCAGCGAGGACGGCCCTGCGGCTCGGAGCTGAAAAAGTTTATATCGTTTACCGCAGGACAGAGCATGAAATGCCTTCAAGGCATGAGGAAGTTGAAAACGCTCAGGAAGAAGGGGTGGAGTTCCTCTTCCTTTCAAACCCGAAAGAGGTTATCGGTGATGAAAAAGGATATGTAACAGCGCTCAGGTGCGACAAGATGGTGCTGTGCGAGCCCGACGCATCAGGAAGGAGAAAACCTGAATGCTCTGGTGAAGAATTTACCCTTGATGTTGATCAGGTAATAATGGCAATCGGACAGACATCAAATCCCATCCTCGTCCGTTCCGTAACAGGTTTAACCCTCTGGGGTGAAGGCTATATCAAGATCGATCACGATGGAAGGACAAATTTACCGGGGATCTTTGCCGGGGGCGATATTACAACAGGCGCGGCAACGGTCATCAGCGCCATGGGAGCGGGGAAACGCGCGGCGCGCTCAATCGATGATTACATCATGGGCAGAAAAGAAGAGCGGCAAACTGCCGGCAATCACACCCCTCAGGAGCCGTTATAACCAATGCTGACTTTACCGTCTTCCACAATAACAGGGACCTTCCTCTGTCCGCCTGAATGCTTAAGCATTTCATCCAACTTTATTTTGTCCGCCTTTACATCATAATATTCAGCCCCCCATCCGTAAGCCGACCTGGCTTTTTCTGTGAAGGGTCAGCCCGCCTTGCCGTAAATAATTATCCTGTCCGCCATGAGAGCGCCTCCTTTATTCATGAATTAATCACATATAATTACCCTATGTAGGGGCGGGTTTAAAACCCGCCCCGCATGGAGACATAGTTTTCATATTATACCTCATAACAATGGAGCCTGGAACACCAAAAACAGTATAATGAATGATACATGAAAGAAGACATAATCAACTGCTTCAACTGCTCCTATTTCTACATAACATGGGACGAGCAATTCCCGCGCGGCTGCAGGGCCATGGGGTTCAAATCCAGGGAAATGCCTTCCGGTGTCGTTTACGCGTCATCAGGAACGCAATGCCTGAAGTTTAAAAAGAAGAAACAGAAACGAAACTAAATTTCACCCTCACCCTGACTCTCTCCCATCAAGGGAGAGGGAATTATTGCAAAATTGCATTTGAACAATGCCCTGTGTGATAATGAAAATCTTATGAACCTCGCGCGTTTCAAAAAACCAAGCAGATACATGGGCGGCGAAGTGAATATGGTCCGGAAAGGCGCGGACCTGAAGGTCGCCCTGTGCTTCCCCGACACATATGAGATCGGGATGTCCCATCTCGGACTCAAAATTCTTTATGAAACAATAAATAATATCCCTTATGCCTCCGCTGAAAGGGTCTATGCTCCGTGGAATGATTTTGAGTCGTATATCAGGCAGAACAACATACTTCTCTCTTCTCTGGAAAGTAAAAGGCCCCTGAAAGACTTCGACATTATCGGTTTCACCCTGCAATATGAACTTTCATATACAAATATCCTCAATATGCTGGATCTTGGCGGCATCCCGATCAGTGCTGCGGAAAGGGGAGACAGCTATCCGCTCGTGATTGCCGGGGGGCCCTGCGCTGTCAATCCTCTCCCCCTTGTGCCCTTTATCGATGCCTTTGTAATAGGGGACGGGGAGGCGGCGGCAGTAGAGATAATAGAAGAAGTCAGAAGTCAGAAGTCAGAAGTCAGAAGTAAAAGAAGTCTTTTAAATATCCTTGCTGGACTTGAAGGCGTTTATGTTCCCATAATTCACGATATATCCAAACAGAAAATCAAAAGAAGAATAGTTGAAGACCTCGACAAAGCTCCTTATCCGGACGCGCCGGCTGTTCCTTATATGTCCGTTATTCATGACCGCGCGGCAATTGAAATATCACGGGGATGTACGAGGGGATGCCGGTTTTGCCAGGCGGGAATGATCTACAGGCCCTTGCGTGAAAGGTCGATGGAGAAGGTCCTCTCACTTGCGCAAAGGTCCGTTATAAATACGGGACATGAAGAGGTCTCGTTTACTTCACTCAGCACAGGAGATTACAGCGGCCTGCTGCCTTTAATCAGGAATTTTAACGCGATGTGCGCGGGCCGGCATATCTCAATCTCCCTTCCCTCACTGCGTGTGGGCTCTATAAACTCTGAGGTCCTTAAAGAGATAAAAAGCGTGAGGAAAACAGGTTTTACTATTGCGCCCGAAGCCGGCACCGAAAGGCTCCGCAATGTCATAAACAAGGACTTTACGGGAGAAGAATATGAGGAGACATTAAGAAAACTTTTTTCCGAGGGATGGAAAAACATCAAACTCTATTTCATGATAGGCCTCCCCACAGAGACTACGCAGGATATCGACGGTCTCATTAATATGGCGGTGATGGCTTCCAGAAAAGGCAGAGAGATGGGGGGCAGAGGCGTTAATATAAACGTGGGCATCTCATGCTTTGTGCCCAAACCGCATACGCCGTTCCAATGGATAGGACAGGCCCCGTTCGGAGAGCTGCGGGAGAAACAGGATTACCTTAGAAAGGCCTTCAGGAGAAGGGGGATTAATTTCAAGGGGCAGCACGTTGAGAACAGCCTCCTCGAAGCCGTATTTTCAAGGGGCGGCAGGGAGTGCGCTTCTTTACTGGAAGAAGCGTGGAGACAGGGATGCCGTTTTGACGGATGGTCGGAGATGTTTAATTTCGAAGCATGGCTGAGTGCAGCGGAAAAAACAGGAATCGACCTTTACAGTTCTGCAACGCGCACTTGGCTTATTGACGATGAGCTGCCCTGGGACTTTATCGATACGGGTATATCAAAGAGTTTCTTAATCTCTGAATTCGATAAGGCCTTTCAGCAGAAAATTACTCCTGACTGCAGGAATGTTTGTTATGGATGCGGGCTGGAGTGTAAAAACAGGGCTCAGGGCAAAGAAAATCCTCCCTCTTTTGCAGGGGCAGGCCTATGTGCCTCTCCAGGGCAACCACAGGGGGTTGCCCTTACGAGACATAAAATCGCTGTCCCGACAAACCTGAGAGTTAAATTTTCAAAGACCGGGGACATGCGCTACCTTTCCCATCAGGAGCTGATGACGGCAATATTGAGGGCCATGCGAAGGGCGAACATCCCTGTCGCGTACTCCGCGGGGTTCCATCCTCATCCCAAAATCTCATTCGGTCCGGCCCTGGCAGCGGGAATTGAAGGAGTGCATGAATATTTTGATATAGAACTGACTGCTTTAATGAATACATCTGATTTTATAGAAAGAATGAACCATGAACTGCCGGAAGGCCTTCGTATTTTACACTCGGTCCTGATTCCCGGAGAAGAGCGTGCATTGAGCGACTTTATTTCAAGATACGAATACGAAGTAGTTATTGACAGAGATGCAGATAAGCTAATAAAGTCATTTATGAGCAAACAACAGCACCTTGTTTTAAGAGAAAATAGAGTGGCAGGTTTGAAGCCCGCCCCTGCAAGCGGTGGGAAGGATGGCGCCCGAACGATCGACATACGCCCTATGGTAGAGAAGGCTGAGGTTGACGGCAGGGTCCTGCGTCTCGTGCTCGCCGATACAGACAGGGCAAAGGCACGGCTCTTTGAGATACTGAAAGAGATGCTTCAGAAACCCGTTGAGGATATACAGACGGCATTGATTAAAAGAATGCGCCTTTATGGTTATAATAGAAAAGGATGGTCTGAACCGATAAGTGAAATAAACACAGAGACACGGGGGCACTGAGAACTATAAATTCGAAGCACGAAATACGAAATTCGAAACAATATCAAATGACCAAAATCCTAATGTTCCGAACGGGCACTGTTTTGATCATTGGGTATTTAGATTTTGAATTTGTCTCGTATTTCGATATTCGGATTTCGGATTTTATATGTCTTACTCTGTGCCTCAGTGTTTAACAAGAATAAACTATGGCCGGCAAGATAATCATCAACATAACTCCCGAACAGACGCGGGTGGCGCTGCTTGAAAACAGTACCCAGCTCTCCGAGCTTTATATCGAAAGGAAAAAAGACGCGAGCCTTGTCGGTAATGTCTATAAGGGCAAGGTCGTTAAGATCCTGCCCGGCATGCAATCGGCGTTTGTGGATATCGGGCTTGAGAAAGCGGCTTTCCTGCATGCCGCTGATGTGCTTTCAGGATTTGATTATTCAATCTTCGGTGAGGATGTGGAAGAAACCGTAGCGCCCCAGCTCCCTATTGAAGACCTTCTCCGGGAAGGCGAAGAGGTGTTTGTCCAGGTTTCCAAAGACTCTATCGGCTCCAAAGGCGCCAGGGTCACGTCCTATATTACGCTCCCCGGCAGATACCTTGTTTTAATGCCGGGCGTTGAGCATACAGGCGTTTCCAGAAAAATCCTGGAGGAGGAAGAACGGACCAGGCTCAAGAATATCGTAAGTGAGCTGAAACAGAAAAATTTCGGCTTCATCATCAGGACGGCAAGCGAGGGCTGCACTGAAGATGAATTGAAGAAGGATATCGACTATCTCATGCTGCTGTGGGAAAACATCCAGAAGAAGAAGGAGAAAGTCAGCGCGCCGCACCTGCTTTACAGCGACCTTGATCTGGCCCTGAGAAGCGTGCGCGATCTCCTCGGCCACGAAATCGATGAGGTGCTTATTGATTCAAAAGAAGAGCATAGAAAGCTCCTGGACTTTGTTAATACTTACTTTCCAAAACTTATCTCCAGGATAAAACTTTATGACAGTACAGAGCCGGTCTTTGACGCCTTCGGCATTGAAATAGAGATACCAAAGGCATTGGGGAAGCGCGTATGGCTTAAGTCCGGAGGGTACATTGTAATCGACCAGACCGAGGCCTTGACATCAATCGACGTAAACACCGGAAAATTCGTAGGCAAGGCGTCGCTTGAAGACACTATTTTCAAGACGAACCTTGAGGCTGTAAAGGAAATCGCGTACCAGATAAGGCTCAGGAACCTGGGCGGTATTATAATTATTGATTTTATCGACATGGAAAAAGAGGAAAACAGAAAAAAACTCTTCACCGTCTTCCAGGAAGCTATGGCAAAAGACAGGGCGAAAACGACGATACTTGAAGTCTCCGAGCTCGGACTTATCCAGATGACAAGGAAACGGGTGCGGGAAAGCCTGCAGAGGGTGCTTTGCGAGCCCTGCCATTACTGTGACGGCAAGGGGTTTGTAAAATCCCCGACAACCGTGTGCTATGAAATATTCATCGAGCTGAGGCGGATTGCGTTGACAAAGAAGAACTGCAAGATCATGGTGACGGCCCATCCTTATGTAGCAGACCTTATTTTTGAAGATGAGAGGGAAGGCCTTGAGACAATAGAAAAGGAAAACGGCTTCAAGATTATCCTGAAGGCTGATGAAACCTTCCACCAGGAATATTTCGAAGTGGCGACGCTGTAAAACAGGGTTCAAGGGGTCCAGGGTCCGAGGGGTCAAGGGGAACACTTGGCCCCTCGAACCCTTTAAATTAAAATGAACGATATTACGTCTGCAACCTTATACAAATTCGATAAGCTGAAAGACACTCTGAAAGCCATGGACCGCGTAATCATCGCTTATTCAGGCGGTGTTGACAGCGCCTTCCTCCTGAAAGCCGCCTCGCTGTCAGTGCCCGGAGAGATACTCGCTGTTACCGGAATTTCAGAGAGCCTCCCTGAAGAAGAGCTTTCTTTCGCAAGAGAATTGGCATCTTCACTCAGTGTTAAACATCTGACGATATTTACCGAAGAGCTCAAGAATGAAAATTACGTCAGCAACCCCCCGGACAGATGCTATTATTGCAAAAAAGACCTTTTCAGAAGACTCAGACAGATAGCCTCGGATGAAAATTTTACCTGCATCCTCGATGGAACAAACGCGGATGACGCAAACGACTGGCGTCCCGGCAGGCGCGCAGCCCGGGAGGAAGAGGTAGTGAGCCCCCTGCTTGAAGCAGGGCTGACTAAAAAGGAAATACGCGAGCTCTCACGAAACCTCGGCCTTTCAACCTGGGACAAACCTGCAACCCCATGCCTTTCTTCACGCTTCCCCTACGGTCACAGTATTACTGCGGAAGCGCTTGACAGAGTTCACAGGGCGGAGAAATATTTAAAACAACTCGGTATCAAAGAACTCAGGGTCAGGAATCATTCTGAAACAGCGAGAATCGAGGTCCATCCGGAAGATTTCGGAATAGTGTTAAATGACACGGTCAGAGAAAAAATTATTGCCTTTCTGAAGTCGATAGGCTATAAAAATGTCACCCTTGATCTCCAGGGTTTCAGAAGCGGCAGCGCGAATGAATGATACAGCTTATCAGAATGAGCTCTCAAAATGCGTCCGCTGCGGCGCCTGCAAGACATTATGCCCGACCTTCCTTACAACGCTGAATGAGACCATGGGCGCGAGGGGAAGGGTCGCTATGCTGGGCGGGCTCGAAGAAAACCGCCTCTCTCCCACAAAAACACTTGCCGAAAAGATATACAGCTGCATGCTCTGCGAGGCGTGCAGGGACCTCTGTCCCGCAGGGATTAATATACCCGAGATTGTTTATCAGGGCAGGGCCAGGCTGAAAGACTCATTCAGAAAAGGATTTCTTCTCAGGACTGCGTTGAAGCATTCAATAACAAGAATGGACACGGCTTTTACTGTGCTGAGATGGGCGCAGAAAATCCTGTATGCGCCTTTGTTTTACAAAGGGACACTCTCTCACATGCCTGAAATAGTTTCCGAGCCTTTCAAGAACAGCTTTCAGGTATACAAGCAAAAGAAAAAGGCCGGCAGGATCGCCATATTCGCCGGATGCAGTGTTAATTATTTTTACCCTGAACTGGGGAGGGCGCTCTCACGGGTCCTATTCAAAAAGGGATATGAAGTCGTCGTTTTTAAAGGGGAGTCATGCTGCGGCGCTCCATTGAGGTCGGCGGGACTGAAAGACGAAGCGATATCACTTGCCAGGAGGAACGTTGAACATTTCAGTAAAGTCAGGGCCGAGGCAATAATCAGCCTGTGTCCCACTTGCGCCACGGTAATCCGTGATCAATACCCTCATCTTGCGGGAAATACTATTTCGAATTTCATGGACATACACGAATTTTTAATTAAATATAATATAGCAGCCGGCCTTGAAATCAATCCGGCGGTCGTCACCTATCACGACCCGTGCCATCTTCATTTCGCTCTTGGAATTACGGATGAACCGAGGCAGATCCTTAAAGGCATCAAAGGGGTTGAATTTGTTGAAATGCGGCACGCGCATGAATGCTGCGGCTTCGCGGGGTTATTCAGCCTGTATTTTAACGATATTTCCAGGGACATAGGGAAAAGGAAGATTGAAAATATCATCAATACGAAGGCGGATACCGTTGTCACCTCATGTCCGGGCTGCATTATGCAGCTTGAGAACCTGAGGAGGATGACAAACGCTGAGATAAATATAAGGCACATCGTTGAGGTGATTGATGAAGCAATGAGCAATTCTGTAGAATAAAGGCATTGGGTTCGGGGAGGAGCCAAGTGAAACCCCCTCTTCGGACCCTCGACCCCTTGAACCCTTGAACCCAATTAAACAGGAGGTTTTAATGAAATTTTTTATCGACACTGCCAATGCGAAGGAAATCAGAGAGGCGTGGGAACTGGGCGTTATCGACGGCGTCACAACCAACCCGTCTCTGATATCAAAGGAGAAAAGAAACCCCGTGGAGCTGCTCCGGGAAATCTGCGAAATAGTCGACGGCCCTGTAAGCGCCGAGGCGGTCAGCCTTGACGCTGAAGGCATGGTGAAAGAAGCGCATGAACTGGCGAAGATCCATAAAAATATTGTAATCAAAATCCCCATGACAAAAGACGGACTGAAGGCTGTAAAAAAACTCTCCCAAAGCGGGATAACGACAAACGTCACCCTGATTTTTTCGCCTAATCAGGCCTTGCTGGCCGCAAAGGCAGGCGCGACGTTTGTAAGCCCTTTTGTCGGAAGGCTTGACGACATAACACATTACGGCATGGACCTTGTGGGGCAGATACTTGAAGTCTACGAAAACTATGCCTTTGAAACCGAGGTTATTGTTGCGAGTATCCGCAACCCCCTCCATGTGCTTGACGCCGCGCGTATGGGCGCCCATATAGCGACGATCCCTTTTGCCGTCATCGAACAGCTTTCAAAACATCCGCTTACGGACATCGGTATCGAGAAGTTTCTTAAGGACTGGGAAAAAGTGCCGAAATAAATACAGAGGTCAGGGATTAGGGGTCAGGTTCAGTAAAAAAGGAGGATATATCGTATGCCGGTCTATGAATATAAGTGCGACGACTGTTCGGAGAATTTTGAGAGATTGGTCTCCGGGGCAAACCCCGACGTCTCCTGTCCGAAGTGCAGCTCAAAGAACATCAAAAAGAAGTTCTCTCTCTTCGGTATGAGCGGCGTTGAAAAACCGGTCACTTCCGCAGGGGGCTCCGGATGCTCTTCATGCACCTCATCCACATGCAAGTCCTGCCGTTGAGAACGTCAATTTGCCACTGATCTACACAGATCGACACGGATTTTTTGAATTGTAAGCAAGTTATGATTTAATTTTTTATCTTATCTGTGCTTATCCGTGTTCATCTGTGGCAAGGTTACTTTTCCGGCAGGTACACCGTCACAAAGGGCCTGAACCCGAATATCCCCTCTGATGTGTCGAAGTCTTTACTTTTGCTGTAACCCTTCAACTCCTTCTCGATATAATCCGGCAATGCTTTAACATGTCCGTTTGATATGACGGCGATTGCCTCACTCTGTTCAGAGAATCCCCCCTGTCCCCCCTTTTTCAAAGGGGGGTTATCATAATACCGCGGGGTCTTAAACTCCCAGGTAAACCGCAGCGGCGATGTATTGATCCCGTCATAAGGAAGAGAGTATGCAGCAGCATCCTGATAATAAATCTCATTCTCCAGATACAGATCAAGGACAGGAACGGCCACCGCAAGATTCACGCTTGTCTCACTTGAAGGAATGGTGAAGACCCTGACCCTTCCAGGTTCCGCTGAATCCAGGAATTCTCCGGCGCTCTTTATATTCACCATACTATTTTTCTGCAAAAAGGGCAGATATGAAAATATCGCGACAGCAAGCGCGGAAAATATGACGCCGAAAATGATAAACCTCCTGGTCCCGGCAATCCTGATTTTCTGAAGACCGTAAGATGCCATAAGAGTAAGCATGGGGAAAACGACCATTACATAGCGGGACCTTTTTATCTGAAAGACTATAACGAGGAGTATGAGCCAGCATATGATTACATACTTCAAGTCCCTTCTTTTGACGGCTTCATAAACTGAATACAGGGCCGCTAATGTAATCAGCGGGTGCACCTGGAAAAGAAAAGTTGAGACAAAGCTTTCACCCCACCGCTTCAGTCCCGGCGCCTGATATTCCTGCAGGAATTTTATTTGCTGCGAAATGACGTCAAATTTAAGCAGGGTTGCAGCGGCGACAAGCGCCCCGGCGATTACGGCGACAGAGATGCCGCGCCTGTAGGGGCAAGCCCCCGTGCCTGCCCCTCTGCCTCCACGGCTTGAGGGCAACCACTGGGGGTTGCCCCTACAGGTAATTAAATACACCACCCATATCACCGGCAAAACAGAAAGCATCATCCACGTCGAATATTTTGAGAATACGGCGCTGAATACAGCGAGGGACGCAAGCACAATCCATATGCCGCCTTTTTCAACAGCTTTACAGAATGTATAAATCGAAAGGGTCAGGAAAAACATCGTGGGTACGTCGGTAAGCATCAACGGGACCTGTGAGAATAAATACGGAATTCCCAGGAGCAGCGCGCCCGCGGAAAACCCTGTCTCCTCATCCCATAAAATCTTGCCGGTATAAAAAGTAAGCACAACCGTCATCGAGAACAGAAACGTCGTGAAAATCTGAATATACGCCCGTGATTCACCTGAAAATCTGAATATTACGCCGTAAATAAAAGAAACAAGGGGCGTATCGGTCCACGCGAAAATCTCCCGACCCCATTCCTGGAAGAAATAACGTATCCCGTAAATCTCAAGATGCTTCGCCTGTGTGAAATACCGTGACGTATCGACGATGACTTCCGGTTCACTCCAGAATATCGCGCTCAGGCCGAATGAAATGATAAACAGGAAGAGAGCGGGTCTTGATTTATAAAATGGAGATATAGAGAGCAGATAAGCGAAAATTATGCCGAGGATTAAAAGCGGTATGAACCACATCAGGTCCATGTGGGCAAAAGTCCACTGCCAGCTTGTCAGCCTGTTGTCGTCAGCGGAGCGGAAGGTATACTGCAGAAGGAAAATAAGCAGGAACAGCAGGGCAATGAAAATAAAATTGTATAATGACTTTTTATCAGCGGGCATTGCTTATGATACTAAGGAGTTCCCTAATAAAGCCACAATAGTTGTCATTCCGGATGTAGGGGCGAACGGCCGTTCGCCCCTACCCCTCAATCATCTTCACCAGCTCTTCATGGGAAATTATTTTTACTCCGAGAGATTGGGCCTTCTTAAGCTTTGAACCGGGCTCTTCCCCGAGTATGAGATAACTTGTGCTCTTTGAAACCGAACCCGAGACATGGCCGCCCATATTTTCAATAAGCTCCTCAACCTCATTCCTCGGTCCCGGCAAAGTGCCTGTTATAACAAAGGTAAGCCCGTCAAGGGGCAGCTTCTCCGCTGCTTCGGCCTTAAAATCAGGGTTTGTTATTTTAACCCCAAAAGTCTTCAGCACTTCGAGGGTGTGGAGATTTTCAGGATCACTGAAGAATTGTGAAATTGAATCCGCGATCTTCTCACCTATCTGTTTTATCTCTATAATCTTCTCGGGCTTTATATTGTAAAGGTCATCTATGCCCTTAAAATTCCTTGCAAGGAGTTTTGCCGCGTATTCGCCGGCATGGACAATGCCTAATGAATAAAGAAAACGCGCAAGGGTCGTGTGCTTGCTCTTCTCTATGGCGTCAATGAGGTTCTGCGCGGACTTTTCGGCAAAACGCGGCAGCTCAAGCAGGTCTTCTTTTTTCAACCTGTAAATATCTACAAAATGCTTTATGAGTCCATGTGTATACAGGAGCTCCACGTTTTTTTCTCCAAGGCCCTCGATATCCATCGCGGCGCGCGAAGCAAAGTGGCCTATACGCTGTTGCACCTGAGCTGCGCAGTTTAACCCGATGCAGCGATAGGCAACCTCTCCCTCTTCTCTTTCAACCGCGGAGCCGCATACAGGGCATTTTGCCGGCGGCCTGAAATGTTTCTCTCCGCCGGTGCGCTTTTCTTTCATTACGGCCACAACATGAGGGATGACATCTCCGGCGCGCTCGACGACAACAGTGTCTCCTACGCGGATGTCCTTCCTCTCAATCTCGTCCCAGTTGTGAAGCGTGGAATTCGAGACATTTACTCCGCCGATCCTGACCGTCTCAAGGACGGCGACAGGCGTAATCGTGCCCGTCCTTCCCACACTCGCTATAATCTCTTTTATCTTTGTAGCGCCCTGATGCGCCGGGAACTTGTACGCGGTCGCCCATCTCGGCTCTCTTGTTTTCATGCCCAATGCCTTTTGCAGCCCGAAATCATTCACCTTTATGACCGCGCCGTCAGCTTCAAAAGGGAAACCATTCCTCTCCCCTTCGATCTCCTTGATGACGTCAATCGCCGCGTCAATCCCTTCTACGAGTTTCAGTATGGCAGGGACCGGGAAACGCGCCTTCTTTAGCCATGTGATGAATTCCCACTGGCTCTTAAAAGTTATTCCCTTTGCAGCGCCGACACCATAACAGGCAAGGTGAAGCTTCCTTTTGGCCGTAATTGAAGAATCAAGCTGCCTTATCGAACCGGCGGCGGCGTTGCGCGGGTTTGCAAAGGCAGGTTCGCCGGCTTTCTCCCTCTCTCTGTTGAGGGCTTCAAATTCCTTTATGTCCATGTAGACCTCGCCGCGGATATCTATCTCTTCAGGGATATCGCCGTCCTCTATCTTCAGGGGCACCGCCTTTATTGTTTTTATATTCACCGTAACATCTTCACCCTCATATCCGTCTCCCCTTGTCGAGGCCTTGTATAAAATTCCTTTTCTGTACGTAAGCTCCATCGCCAGACCGTCGTACTTCGGCTCAACCGTGTATTCCACTTCCTTGTCTGATTTAAGGAACCTTTTCACCCGCTCATCGAACTCTCTTGCTTCATCATGGGAAAACGCGTTGTCAAGCGAAAGCATCGGCTCCGTATGCTTTACCTTCTCGAACTTATCCAGCGGCGGAGCGCCTACACGCTGTGTCGGAGAATCTGGAAGGACATAATGATATTTTTCCTCAAGCTCTTTCAGATGCCTGTAGTCTTTGTCGTATTCCGCATCGGAAATTTCCGGAGCATCGAGCACGTAGTAGAGGTAGCAGTGGTAATTGAGGTCCTTGACGAGCTTCTCGATCTCGTGTCTTATATTTGCAGGGAGCTTTTCCATATGCGGTAATATTTTAGCATTAAATAAGTTTGGTTTCAGATGAAAAAAAGTTCCTGAAAAATCCCTCTGGACAAGTCCGGGGCTTTTGTCATAGAATAATCCCACTCAGCGGGGACGGCTGAAATTCCATCATCAGGTTATCATAAATAACGTTTATCAGTCTTCACAAATGACAGCAGGGAAAGGACAAATGAGGGGGAAAACAATAAAACAATGAGGAGGACATGGCATGAAAACAAAATTCATTAAGACGGCGACTTTTATGTTGATCGCGGTATTCCTTTTCACGGGGACCTTGTTTGCCGCGGGTGAAAAGACGGCGGTAAATATCAATCAGGCCACCGTCAAAGAGCTTTCGGCGCTTCCCGGATTGGGCAAAAAGAAGGCCGAGGCGATAATAAGCTACAGGGAGCAGAACGGCAAATTCAAGAGCGCCGATGAGGTCAAAAAAGTAAAAGGTATAGGAGAGGACATCTTCGCGAGGATTAAAGACCTGATAGTAATCGAGTAGGCAAACCGTATCGAACAATAAAGCTGTCTCCCGGTCTTCCCCCCTTAGCCGGAGACAGCTTTATTGTTTCTTGCCGGCCCCTCTCAACTTTTTCAAGGAAAGGCTGAGGACTTTTTTTGTATTATATACGACAGGACAAACAATTATGAGCCTGACAGAAGATGCAATCCGACAGATATTCGAGCACGCGGTCCGGACATACCCGGACGAATGCTTCGGTGTCGTAACCGGAAAGGGTCCTGAACAGACTGTTCACAAATGCGAAAACATACAGAATAAAATCCGGGAAAAAGACCCCGGAAGATATACTGATTCGCGTACCGGCTATTTCGTCGACAGGAAGAAGTTCGATACCATTATCTCGGCGGCAGAGCGTAGAGGGGAAAAAGTCGTTGCCCTTTACCATTCACACCCGGACATCGAAGCGTATTTCTCATCCACGGACATTGAAGCTCAAACCGTGTTCGGCGAGCCGGAATTCCCTGAAGCCCTGCAGATCGTGGTTTCCGTCATGAACGGAAAAATACACGACATGAAAAGATTCAAATGGGACAGGGACAAACGCTGTTTTATAACTTTGAAAAGTTAATAACCATGATACAATATAGAAAAAGGGGTATATTATGAAAATACTGCTTGCCACAGACGGCTCGGAATATTCCGAGGCGGCAGCAAGATTCCTGAAAAGATTCACCCTTACAAAAGAAGACGAAATCCTCATTTTGTACGCGATAAACGTGCTTCCTGTCTTCAGCGAGCTGGAAGCCTTCTATGTGGACTTCGGTGAGATAAGGAAAGAGGTCGCCCCCAGAATCCTCGGCGCGGCGGCCGACATTCTGAAAACGGCAAACGCAAAAACAGGCAGCGTGTTTGTTGAAGATTTCCCTGACAGGGCCATTGTCAATAAAGCGGATGAAGAAGATGTCGACCTCGTTGTTATGGGCGCGCGGGGACTGAGAGGGTTCGGTTCTTATATAACCGGAAGCGTAACAAGGCTCGTGGCAATAAACTCTCCCAGACCGGTCCTCGTCATTAAACCCCCTCAGCGGGAAATATCCGGGAAACTGAAAATCCTCTTTGCAACCGACGGCTCAGGACAGTCCGAAGAGATGGGTAGGACCCTGTCTTCAATACCCTTCCCTGAAGATACCGGGGTGACTATCTTGAATGTGGTGTTCCCGGTCCTTTCCGACATACCTGAAAGGTTTGTCCTGGAAATAGATGACAGGATGAAGGAACTGGCAGCAGGCGCCCGCGAGGCTGAATCAAGGGAATCGGAAAAAATTATAAAAAAGGCCCAGGAATATTTAGGGAATAAATTTTCGAAAATAGAAAAAATAACAAAGTTCGGGGACCCCTCCGGAGAGATTCTTCATACGGCGGAAGAGGTAAAGGCCGATATTATCGCTGTGGGAAGCAGCGGGATGAGGGGGATCAGGGGGATGCTGGGCAGTGTCTCACGGTATGTCCTTAATCATTCAAAATGCTCGGTCTTAATCGGCAAGGTTTGATCATCCTGAAAAGGTTCCAGCCACAGATAAACGCAGATGAACACGGATAGTTAATAAATAAATCACCCACTTTATCTTTATCCGCGTCCATCCGTGTTAATCCGCGGCTTTTATTCGAGCCCCGCAAATCATACCTCAACCTCCATCAACACTGCGTCATCATCCGGCTTATGATAATAGTTCTTCCTTTTGCCTGTCACTTTAAAACCGAACTTTTCATACAACCTTATGGCAGCAGTGTTTGACTGTCTTACCTCAAGTGTGAGCTGTGTGGCAGGTTTTGTCCGTCTTAGTTCATCAAGGGCTTCACTGAGAAGCATGCCCGCAATCCCTTTCCGCCGGGACTCCGGCAAGACCGTGATATTCAGCAGGTGGGTCACATCCAGAATGGTCCGCACGCACACGTATCCCGTAACCCGGCCGTTTGAAACAGCCACTTTCAGAATCGTGTCTTTCTTCCCAAGCTCATACTTGAACGAATTAAGCGACCAGGGGGTTGAATAACACAGGTTCTCTATTGCGTGGACCTCCGCAAGGTCCGCAGACGTCATCTGCCTTATCGTTACCCCTTCCACCTGATTTCCGCCTCGGACCTGCGTATGTAAAAAGGGGCAAGACCCGCCGGGTCTTCGACTATTCCCTGTTTTAATTTTTCCAGGGCTATTTCTCCCACAGTCGATGCCGAGGGAGACATCCTCGACGCCGGAGCGAAAACAGCCCTGTCACCCGCTATCTTCTGAATAAGCCCCGAATATATTTTCACGCCGTCTCCCGTGAACACGACCGGCCCGTTAATCTGCCGCAACAATTCAGCAGGGCTTATAACGGTTTCAGGAAGAATCTTCCTGCAGGCGCCGCCTTCCCACCTGTAAAGCGCGGCGTATACTTCGTCCCTTCTTGCGTCGAGCATCGGGCATATCACGTAAGAACAGAAAGGAAGGGCCCTCGCGAAGGCGTCAAGCGTAGGCACTGAAACAACCGGCTTGCCGGCGGCGTATGAAAAGCCTTTTACGGTGCTGAGACCGATCCTGAGACCTGTAAAAGAGCCCGGCCCGATCGACACGGCAAATGCGTCAATGTCATTGATGGAAATGCCGGCAGACCTTAAAAGCCACTCGATAGAGGGCATAAGTCTTTCCGCATGCGCTATCTTGACGTCGACCCGGACCTCGCCGACAAGCCCATCGGCGTCATCGAGTATGGCGACACTGCCCGCGATCGTCGCTGTTTCAACAGCGAGTATTTTCATAGCAATTTATTGTTGCAGGGGCGATTCATGAAGCGCCCCTACTTTAAAATGCTTCTCAGGATCAGAATCGTATTGTCCCTTAAGATACTCACATTGTGGTCGAGCATGTGCGGACTTACCTTTAAATTGCCCGCTATAATCAAAGTAGGCGTCTCGTCAATACCGTATATCCGCGAGCGCGTTATCGCCTCCTCCGCGTCAAGGGCCTTTTCTCCTGTCCGCAGCCTGCGGCTGAAATCAAAACCGAGCCCGACTTTGGCGCCAAGCCTTTCAAGGACTTCAAGGTTGCCGATGTCTTTCTTCTCAATAAAGAAGGCCTCGAAAAGCGCCTTTTTCATTTCTTCTCCCTTGCCCGCTTCATCAGCAAGAAAAAAAGCCTCGGCAGGTTTTGAAGAGCCTTTGCCCCAGTGGATCGGGACAACCTTCCACTTTATCTTTTTGGGAAAATTACCCTTGATGACCGGTATATATTTTTCGAAATCATAACAATGTCCGCAGTAGAAGCTGAAGAACTCAAGGACCTCAACCTGCCCGCCGTCAAAAACAAACCTCTGCCCCGGCACTCCATCATATACTCCCATGATGGACGGTCTTTGCTGCGCGTTCGCAATGAGCGGAAACAATATTACAACCGAAAAGATAATAAATAATTTTTTAAAGTTCATTCCTCTCCTCCTTTTAATCAATGCGTGATTTTTTCACGATAGCTTTCATAACTGAAATCCGGGCTTCTGTCTTTCGTATGACATTTAAGGCAAACCGGCTCCGTAACGGGCTGCAGCGGCTTCTCCATGACCGGGAGGTGTTCCCGTCCCGCCCCATGACAAACTTCGCACTGAACGCCTGCAAGTCCGGGAGTCGCTTCCATATTGTAGAATCCTCCCTCGCCGAACCCGACCGCATGGCATATTACGCATTCCGGGTCAAATGATTTTCCCACGCGCTCGAGGCTTGAAAAGGCCCCTGCGTGTTTCGTTTTCTTCCAGCTTTCAACAAAGGGCTGGTGGCACTCGGCGCACTTTTCAACGCCGAGGTATTTAGCTTCAGTCAAAGGTTTTATATCCTCTTTAAAAAGCCTTGCAACCCGCAAGTCGTAATCATTTAAAACGCTTCGGACCGCTTTATCTTCCCTTATATCACTACCGAGAGGCTGCCATCTGTGCCTGTAATCCTTTATATTCCCCGCGTTATCAAACCGCAGGGTCAGAATTCCCAGTTTTTTACCTCTCTGAGAGCCTGAGATAATTATGGTTCCATTTGCCTTAAGAGGCTCTTCAATCTCTTCTCCTGAAGACAATATTATCACATCCCACCCCTTAATGGTTTCAGCATCGGAAATATCGGTATCAGAAAGCAGGATATTTACCTTCCCTTTTTCATACCGTTCCGGATTTGTGCCGAGATGGATGTTTAATTTGTCCTTTTTCGTCATAATGGACTTCGTATAATGCGGAGAGTCATATACAGCCCGTATCCTGTTCTTTTTCGAGACGTGTGACAGAAAATCTTCACGGAACACGGCTTCCCTTTTCCCGAAAGCCACAGCGTCATATCCGATAATGCCGTAAGCCTTCAGCAGTGTTTCCGTCTTCAATCTCCCCTGCGGCGTATCTTCACCGCTGAAATTGCCGGCGTCAATTAGAATATTTGGCGAAAGTTTCTTTTTATTTTCTTTAAGATACCCTGAAAGCCTTGCCAGTCCGCCGAAGTCTGTCTTCGGGGAGCAGCCGCAAGGCTCCAGTTCGCCCTGCAAGCTCCCCGTGTAAAGGACATTCAGGACCCGTTCCTTCCCATACGCAGCCGGAGCAGCCAGGAAAATAGATAATAGAAGGTTAATCAATAAAATCCGTTTCATGTGAAAACAAGCTATAAGCCGTAAGCTTTCAGCTAAAAACCATGGTCAAACACATTTACTTTAACACCAATTAATGAATTTGTTATGAAATCTCAATGTTGTATTTTATCAGTTTGAATTTTTTCCTTCATCACCATCCGGTTTAATTTGACCTTATTAAATTCAGGCTTCTATAATACCTTTCAGGATAATCGTATCATATTATCAACGAATGATTCCCTCTTTGAAAAAGAGGGCCGGATTCGACGATGACAGCGCTATTACACAATAAATTATATGCCATAATATTTTTGGCCCTGTCTTTCTCACTGATAATTTCAGGATGCTCAAAGAAGGAAATTCCCAAAAAAGTAAGCCTGAACAAAAGGTCGCCGGCTTCAGAGAATTTTGTAAAGCAGACAGACACAGGCTCATTGAAATTCGGTTTTGACCTCAGGCTCAATCCCAAAGAAGACGTGAAGATATATTTACCCTTTCTTCGTTATCTTGAGCAAAGCACCGGAAATAAATTCTCCCTGAGGTTTACTGAAAGATACGAAGATACCGTAGAAAACCTCGGGAAGGGGATTATTCATTTTGCAGCGCTGGGCCCTGTTAACAGTGTCCTCGCAAGAAAGAAATACGGCGCGAACTGTCTTGTGATGGGGCTTAATTCCGAAGGGAAGCCCAGGTACCGCGCGGTTATATTTACAAAAACAGGCAGCCCCATAAAGGATATTACGGATTTGAAAGGCAAGTTCTTTGCGTTTGGAGATAACTATTCAACACAGGGGCATATCATTCCACGCAGGATGCTTGAGGATGCGGGCATAACCCTGGAGTCCCTGAAGGGTTACGTGTTTACAGGTTCACACGCAAACACCGCGAGGGCGGTCCTGAACGGAGAATACGACGCAGGGGCCATACAGGACAATCTCGCAATACGTTTGATGTCTGAAGGAAAGATTAAAATCCTTGCGACATCGAAGCCATACCCGAGCAGTCTTATCTGCTACAGTAAAGAGGTCCACTCCCCTATAGTGAAAAATGTAAAAATCGCGCTCCTGGGCCTCGACCCGAAGGGTAAGCATTCAGGAATCCTTACGAACTGGGACAAGACCGAGATGCCCAACGGATTTACTGAATACAGTGATGAATCTTTAAAAGAGATTGAAGAACTCACCATAAGATATGGTCTTCTGGAATGAAACTCTGGATAAAAATAGCCCTGCTCAATGTCCTTGTCGTTGTCGGATTGGGGATATTAATCGGACTTGCAATAAGAGATGTGGTGGTAAATTCAATGCGGTCGGAGCTGACAAGAGAGGGCGAATCCATTGCGAGAAATCTCTCCGACAGGATCGCCGATTCCATCCTTCTTGAAGACGCGTACAGAGTACAGGAGGCTGTAGAAGACGTCACCGGGAAAGAAGAGGACATAGAATATATTTTCGTTACGGATAAAAACAGGCAGCTTGTTGCCCATACATTTCAGGGTGGATACCCGCCTGATATATTGCGGTGGAACCCGCTTGATGCCGATAAGCCGTTGTCTATTCAGCTGCTCGATACCGAAAAAGGATTTATAAGGGATATAGGGTTAAAAATATTCGGGGGCATGAACCCCGAGCTCCATATCGGCATAAAAGAGCAAAGAATATCACTGGCACTGAACAGCGTCAGGAATTTAGTTATTGCGCTGACCATAATCGCGACATTGTTCGGCTCGGTTTTGTCATTTTCTTTCAGCCGGCTTATTACAAAACCTCTCAATGCCCTCGTGGGATTTACCCATAATCTCTCAAAAGGCGAATTCGGTAAAAGTATCGCGATCAGCTCACGCGATGAAATCGGCGAGCTTTCAGAGACCTTTAACAGGCTCTCGCAGGAGCTTAAACTCTATAGAGAAAAAATGGAGGAGTCCTATAAACAAATGCTCAGGACCGAGAAGCTTACCGCGCTCGGAAGGGTCTCCGCGGGACTGGCCCACGAACTCAGAAATCCTCTTACATCAATAAAGGTATTGCTTCAGGCCTTTAAGGACCATAAAGGGCTTACAAGAGAGGATATGGAGATTCTGCTTATAGCCGTCGAACAAATGGAAGACCTCCTTACAGGATTTTTACGGTTTGTCAAGAGCGATAAGTTTAATTTATCGGATGTCGATGTAAATACGATAATAAAGCATGTGACAAACCTTGCTCAATTCCAGATCAAAAATCAGCCCATTAATGTTGCCCTTGATCTCTGCAGCCTGCCGCTGATAAAGGCCGACAGGATAATGATTGAACAGGCCCTGCTGAATCTCGTTCTTAACGCAATTGAGGCAATGCCGGGGGGCGGAGAGCTTACTATATCCAGCAGAGTGGAAGACGGCAAGCTGGTTGTCAGTGTAAAAGACACGGGCAGCGGCATACCCGAAGACGTGAAAGACAAAATCTTTGACCCCTTCTTTACGACAAAAGGAGACGGAACAGGCCTGGGGCTTTCAATCGTGTATAATATTGCTAATCTCCATAATGGCGAAGTCAGTTTTAAAAGTAATGCAGGCGGGACGACTTTTAACCTTAACATCCCTGTAACCGCATGAATACCATACTTATCGTTGACGACCAGAAAGTTGTTTGTTATTCGCTCCAGCGTTTTCTTCAATCCGAAGGTTATGATGTTGTTACCGCCCCAGGCGGCAAAGAGGCAGTTGTAATTATGAATGAAACAAACCCCGGCCTTGTTATCATGGATGTCAGAATGCCCGACATGGACGGACTCGAGGTATTGGAAAAGATAAAGGCGTCCCATCCAAAAACCCAGGTAATAATGATGACGGCCTTCAGCACCACTGAAAAGGCGATTCATGCCATGAAGCTCGGGGCCTACGATTACCTCATAAAACCCTTTGACAATGATGAACTGCTTATCCGGGTAAAAGACGCTCTTAAAACAGGGGACCTGATGAAGGAGGTGGTCACTCTTGATGAGACGGCGGATTATGCGGACAGTGAAAGAATCGTGGGAAGAAGCGCCGTAATGCTCGGCATCTATAAACAGATCGGAAAGGCGGCGCCGACTGATGCTACGGTTCTCATAAGGGGAGAAAGCGGGACCGGCAAGGAGCTTATAGCCCGGGCCCTTTATCATTACAGCAAGAGGGCGACAAAACCTTTTATGGCGATAAACTGCGCGGCTATCCCTGAGCCCCTCCTTGAGTCGGAGCTTTTCGGATATGAGCGCGGGGCCTTTACAGGCGCGGATTTCAAGCGTATCGGCAAGTTTGAACAGAGCAGCGGCGGGACGGTCTTTCTTGACGAGATAGGTGATATGTCGTTAAACCTGCAGGCAAAACTCCTGAGGGTCATACAGGACGGGAGGTTTGAGAGACTCGGCGGAAACGAGACCGTCAAAACGGATGTAAGGACAATAGCGGCAACGAACAAAGACATCGAGGATATGGTCAAAAAAGGCGTGTTCAGGGAAGACCTTTATCACCGCCTTAATGTAGTCGGCATAAAGGCGCCTCCGCTGAGGGAAAGAAAAGAAGACATAAAAGAACTCGCGGCTTATTTTATTCAGAAGTTCAACGTAAAACTCGGAAAGAGCGTTAAAGGTATTACAACCGAGGCCCTGAAAATCCTGAATGAATACTCCTGGCCCGGCAATGTCAGAGAACTTGAAAATCTTGTTGAGAGGGCCGTCGTCTTCTGCGGCGACGATTATCTGTCTGTGGAATGCTGCAGGGAGTTTTCCTTGCAGCCCCGGATGACCGGCTGCGCTACATTGGAGGACGCGATTAAATACCTTACAGATTTGTCCTTCAAAGAAGGCTGTCAGGGGAAGTTTCAGGATATTGCCGGTATGCTGGAGAAAAGCATGGTCATGAGGGCGCTGGAGCTTTCGAAAGGCAACCAGGTCCACGCGGCAAGGCTTCTGGGAATATCAAGGACTACCCTGAGGAAAAAGCTTGGGGAGAAAGAAAGCTGACCTGTCCACATCCTGTACATCTGACTATTAACTGTACACTCTCATCCCGGCAACCCCTTTAATTATCAACAAGTTTTATCAAGCATATTAGTTGCTTCCTCATTTTCATCTTACCTTACAAATCCCAACCTGGAAGGAGGAAAGCTTATGTCCAAAAAGTATGCATTACTTGTGGATCTGAGGAAGTGCGTCGGATGCACATCCTGTCAGGTAAGCTGCAAGATGGAAAACGCAGTGCCGATAGGAGACTTCAGGTCGAGAGTGGATTTCGCCGATACCGGCGAATATCCGAAAGCAAAGAGACATTTTTTTCCAAAAATCTGCAACCAGTGCGACGAGCCGCCGTGTGTCCCCCCCTGTCCTGTTCCCGGCGCGACTTTCAAGCGGGCAGACGGAGTTGTGATGGTGAACAGGGATTTATGCATCGGATGCGGCAGATGTGTGGGCGCCTGTCCATACGGAGCGCGCTTCATGCACCCCCATATCCCTGTTACAAATGACCCGAAACCTTACGCAAAGAATGTCCCTGAGGTAAAGGGGAAGAAGGCAAAGGATTTGAGGGTCGTCGACAAGTGCGACTACTGCAGCCACCGTCTCGCGGAGGGAATTGAAGAGCCTGCGTGCGTGAGAAACTGCGTAGGCAATGCAAGATATTTCGGCGATACGGGCGATCCCGGCAGCGCGGTCTCAAAGCTCAAAGCCTCTGTAAAAACAACGGACTGGCATCCCGAATACGGCACAAAGCCGCGGACTGTTTTTATCGCCCCTGATGAAGAGGTCTTTTCAGCGGCAGACGGCCAGATAAACAGATAGGAGGTGGAAAAATGCAGGTATCAAGAAGGGTATTTTTGAAATATGCAGGAGCGGTCAGCGGCCTGGCGGCTTTAAACAAAACAGGGCTTTTATCTTTAGAACATCTTTCCCCTCAAGAGGCAGAGGCGATGCAGACGGCAATGGGAAAATATGAGGTGAAATATACCGCCGACGCCATGTGCCCTGCTGAATGCGGAATGGAGATGTGGATCAAAGACGGTAAGATAGCAAAGATTTACGGCAATAAGGCTGTGCCCATGAACGACGGAATTGCGTGTGCCAAAGGCGCATCCGGACAGCAGTTGGTTTACTCCCCTTACAGGCTTAAATATCCGATGATAAGGGTAGGTGAGAGAGGCTCCGGTAAATTTAAGCGCGTAACATGGAGTGAGGCCATAGACCATATCGGGCAAAAACTGACGGACATCAAGAAGAAATACGGAGCGGAATCGGTCATTATGGACTGCGGTGATGTTACAGACAGAGACCATTACTACAGGCTTTTCTTTGCATACGGCACTCCTAACTGCACGGAGCACGGCGCTATCTGCGATACTCCGAGGAGACATGGCCCGAAACTCATGGTCGGCGGCAAGAGATGGGAGCCCGATGTGATGAGACCGCAGCTCGTAAGGCAGCCCGACGGCTCCCTGAAAAAAGATTACACCTATAAAACAAAGTTAATCGTTTACAACGGCTGGAACCCCTTTGTCGCGACAAGAATATTCTATGAAAACAGGGGAACGGTCGGCGCGATGGTTGAGAATGGCTGCAAAGTTGTGGTCATTGACCCCTCTCTGAGCAATACTGCTGCTAAGGCGGATATGTGGCTTTCACCGAGAGCCGGCACTGACGGAGACCTCTTCGGCGCAATGCTGCGATACATCCTTGAAAATGACAACCAGAACGACCCTGACAGGAAATACATTGACTCGAGTTTCAAAAAATACTCTGTTGGATGGGACGATTTTGAGGCCGCGTTCAAGTCATGGTGGGGCAAGAAAGACCCTGTCAACGGACTGGGTTATTTCAGCCTTGACTGGGCGGCAGACAGGACAGGCCTTTCAAAGAAACAGATCGAAGACCTCTCACATCTCTTCGGGATAACAAAACCTGCGGCCCTTGTTTGGGGTATGCAGTCGCCGGGACACCATTACAACGGGTACTGCGCTTCCATCATCGGCGTGGCCCTGAACGTGATAACCGGGAACTTTGATGTGCCGGGCGGGGTTATAGACACCGAGCTTGTGAAGTCCGACAAGGGCGGGTCTGCAACAGGAAAAGACTTCAAAAAGAAAAAGGTCAAACGGGTCATTGACGGAAAAGAGGTTGAGGGAGAAGTGGAACATTTCCACATGGACCTCTTCGGAAGCAAATACCCGGCAGCATGGGACGATGCGGTTGCGGATTATCCAAATGCCTTTAAAGAGGGGGTTGACATCAGGTATGGTCCCTTCAGGGGACATCACTATCCCATAAAGGCCTACATCCTGAGGACCGGCAACTCGGTGCTCACAGGCTCCGCGCCTCACAAATGGAAAGACGCCATTCTGGCAAAGGACGCGAAAGGCGATTACAAGCTTGAGCTCTATGTGTTTATAGATACACTCAACCTTGAAAGCGCCCTTTATGCAGATGTAATTCTGCCGGAAGCAAGCTACGCTGAAAGACAAAGCCTCAGCGATATTTACCCGTCCCATCAGGTGATATACAACAGGGACGCGGTAATCAAGCCGCTTCACGAGTGTAAGAAACCAACTGACATAATGAACATGCTTGCAAAGAAACTCAATGAGCTTGGCGACGCTGATTTGAAAGGTTCCGACTTCTGGGAAAAGTATAAATCTGAAGAGGACTTTGTCAATGAAATGCTTGCGCCGGCGCCGGGCAGGGTGAATGTCGGGACCCCGCTTCCATATCCACAGTATCCCGAGGGGTACAAACTTAAGGGCACACCCGATTCGCTGGAAAAGGGCGAGGTTACCATTGACAATGAAAAAAAGGAAGTAAAAGGCAAGCCCGTCACAGTTGAATGGCTCAGGAACAATAACGGCGTAGCCATATGGCCCATGAGCTGGTATCGTTACAGGAAACACAATGCAGACGAACCGAATAAGGCCTTCCCGAATACATCTACAAAACTCATTGAATTCAGGTTCGACTGGAAAGACGGCGACAAACGCTACGGCGGGTACAAGTCTTATAATGAAAAGATTGAAAAGGCAGGCGGCGAAGTCCCAAAAGGGCTGAAGGAAGTCGGCTTTGACAGGTTCCCGTCAACGTTCTTCTGGTTTGAGACAAAGTGGAACCCTTATACAAATCCTGATTACAAGAAGTATGAGAAGGATTTCCCGTTCCAGCTCATCTGCGGCCGTGTCCATCATTCAATGAGCGGTACGCAGATGATTCCATGGCTTAGTGAAATCAAGACAGAAGGCACCTGGCAGCCTATGAACAAGGAGTTTGAGGCGGATGTTCCTGAGGCGATGCCGATGGGTGAGGAGCCGATGAAGACAATGAAAATGAAATTCAAGGCAAATACCTATTCAGTCGGCACAATCTGGATGAACACCGACGACGCGAAGAAGGCGGGAATCAAAAACGGTGATCTGGTCGTTGTCGAGAACCCGCTCGGCAAGTCCACAAAGGGCAAGGTGTTCGCGTCAGGCGGCATAAGGCCGGGCGTTATCAAGATTGGTTTTGCAACAGGCGGAAGGTTCAGCGAAGGGCTGGGCCCTGCGTATAAAACCAGAGACTATACGCCGAGCCACAACGACCTGGTTGACCCTGACGTTCTGAGCCCTATTATGGGGTTCCCGGGGTATGCAGATATGATAGTAAAGGTGAAAAAGGCGTAAAGATTAAAAATCAGCGATCAGCAATCAGCGGTCAGCAATCAGTTTTTTTAAGCTGACCGCTGAAAGCTGACCGCTAAAAGACACCGATGATCGAAGAGCTTAAAGAAGAGCTTCACATATACAACCTCCTCAGGCAGTTATTTTTAAAAGAGCCTTCAAAGGAGATAATACTCGCCCTGTCGGAAATTCCATCTGATGAGGGGGGAGAAAATGACCCGGGCTTCAAATTAATGGTATCCGCGGTCAAGAAAAACAAAGACCGCCTCGATGCCTGGCTTGAAGAACTCGCCATTGAATACGCCCGTTTATTTATAGGGCCGCAAAATCCGCCCGCGGTGCCCTACTCCTCTTTTTATTTATCAGAGTCCCATTCGTTGATGTCGGATGAAACTATTGATGTCAGGAGAAGATACCTCGAAGCAGGCATGGCGGTTAAAGAGCTTTACAGCATACCTGACGACCATGCCGGCATAGAGTTTGAATTTGTCTATTACCTTACACAAAGAATTGTTGAATTGTTCGAGAAGGGGGAGCGGGAAGCGTCAACAAGGCTTTACGAGACAAGAAGTGATTTCATTGAAGGACATATGTCTGAATGGATACCTCTTTTTACGAATAAAATTTACGGATCGACTACGGAAGATTTTTATAAGGGACTTTCCATGCTGTCCTCCTCCTTCCTTCAATAAACAACCCTTACTACCATTTTATTCCCGCTTAATCACGAAGGCGCTGAGACACGGGAAAACCAGGATGAATCTTTGACAAGAGGATTTATTATGTGTTACACCAATTATTAAGAGTACTGAGGAACATAATGCAGCAGATCAAACTGAAATTTAAAAAAGACACTTGCGAAAACGAAAGGACCTGTTCCTGCTGCGCCGTGGACCTCTTTGAGGAAAGGCCTCCCTTCTGGAAAAGAGAGGTATTAATAATCAGTATCACCGCCGGAATTTTGCTGGCATCGGGCCTTGTCCTGAAGTTTTTCACGCCTTACAGCATCATCTCGCTGCTCCTGTTCATCTCTGTAACGGCAATTGCCGGAAAGGATATTTTCAGAAAAGCCTTCCTGGCGGCCCGCAGGCTGCGGCTCGATATGAACTGTCTTATGAGCATCGCTTCCCTCGGCGCCTTCTTCATCGGCCACGGCGAGGAAGGCGCGGCTGTAATTTACCTTTTCTTCGTTGCCGAGGCCCTGGAAGAATACGCGTCCGACAACGCAGAAAAATCGATACGCCGGTTATTGAGCCTGGCCCCCGAGAAGGCACGGGTAAAAAAGGCGGACGGGGAAATTGAGCTCCATGTCCACGAAATCCGGCCCGGCGATGTCATAATCATACGGCCCGGCGAGAAGATCCCGCTGGACGGGAAAATTGCGACCGGCCATTCGTCAGTGAACGAATCGACCATAACAGGGGAATCCGTTCCTGTCGACAAGACAGAGGGAGATGAGGTCTTTGCCGGGACCATGAACGAAGACGGCTACCTTGAGGTAACGGTCGAAAAAAAATCCGGAGAGACCCTGCTTTCAAGGATTATAAAACTCGTCGAAGAAGCTGAGAGGAAAAAATCGAAGACCGAAAAGGTGATTGACAGGTTCGCCCGTTTCTATACCCCCGCGGTAATCGCGTTGGCCTTCGCGGTGTTTTTCATCCCGTCCGTCATCCTCGGACAGGACTGGCATGTCTGGTTTTACCGCGCCCTTGTGCTTCTGGTTGTGTCCTGTCCCTGCGCCCTTGCCATCTCAACGCCTGTTGCCATGGTCTCCGCGATAACAAGCGCGGCAAGGCACGGCGTATTGATAAAAGGCGCTTCTTTTCTTGAGGAACTGGTAAAAGTCAGGGTTTGCGCGTTCGATAAGACAGGCACTCTCACTAAAGGAAAACTGGAGGTTGTCGATATCGTCGGTTTTAACAATATCCCGGCGGAGGAAGTCCTCTCCATAGCCGCGTCACTGGAGGCCCGCTCGGAGCACCCGATCGCAAAGGCCATCCGCAGGAAGGCGCGTTCGGAAAATATACCTCTGCTGGAAATAGGGCGGTTCAAATCTATAAGAGGGAGGGGGCTGGAAGCTCAAATCAACGGTAAAACGTATTATGCCGGCTCGAAGAACCTTATTGATGATGCCGCCATAAAGCTCCCTCCGGGTATGACTCCATGGCGGGAAAAAATGTCGCATTTTGAAGAAGAGGGAAAGACCGCGATATTCATAACCGGCGAGCGCGAAGCCGTCGGAATCATCACCCTGGAAGACAGAGTAAGAGACAGGGCGCCGGTTATCGTCGCTCATCTGAAAAAGTCCGGCATCAGGACGGAAATGCTTACCGGAGATAACAGAAAAGTCGCATCCTCAATTGCCGGAAGGCTCGGCATTGACGCTTATGACGCTGAACTGCTGCCTGAAGACAAAGTGAGGGTCGTTGAAGGCCTCAGGGAAAAATTCGGGCATGTAGCCATGATAGGCGACGGAGTTAATGACGCCCCGGCCCTCGCCGTCGCGAATGTCGGCATAGCAATGGGCGCTATAGGCTCAGACGTAGCGATTGAGACCGCGGATATAGCCCTGATGCATGATGATCTCTCCAGAATCGATTACCTTATTTCACTGAGCAGAAAGACAATGCGGGTCGTGAAGCAGAATGTCACAGCCTCAATCCTGATAAAAGGCAGTTTCACGGTCCTGGCCTCGCTTGGACTCATTAACCTGTGGGTGGCCGTAGGCGTCGGGGACATGGGGCTGAGCCTCGCGGTCATAACAAACGCGATAAGACTGACAAGGGTAAAAGCCGCTCCGTCTTCATAAGCAAGCCGTATTGACTTCACAATTTATGAAAAGCTATATTTAACATTACGTGTTTTTCAGGAGGTTCTTTGGAAGAAAAAGAAAAGCAGGATGTATTTGAAACGATCTGGAAATTTCTGGCGTCCGTAAAGCTTGCCGTCGCCGTTTTCATCATATTGGCCCTTTCATCAATAATCGGCACTATCGTTGAACAGCAGGCCGAGCCCGCGAGGAACATCGCCCTGCTGGCAAAGTTTTTCGGCGATTCCGCGGCGCCCACCGTATACAATATATTCGCAAAACTCGGCTTCATGGACATGTACCGTTCATGGTGGTTCGTCAGTCTTCTCAGCCTTTTCAGCATTAATCTCATTGTCTGCTCCATAGACAGGTTCCCCAGGACCTGGAAGCTTGTAAAAATGCCTTTAAAACCTTTAGCTGAAAATGTCATCAGGACCCTGCCGGTAAAAAAGGAGACAAAATTCAGGACAACGGTTTCGGCCGCAAAAGGTGAATTCCTCAACAGCCTGAGATCATCAGGATACCGGGCGCTCGAGGCAACCGAAAAAAACGGGGTGCAGCTTTACTGCCAGAAATGGCAATACTCGCGTTTGGGGGTATATGTCGTGCACCTGAGCATCATCCTGATATTCATCGGAGCGATAGTCGGGGCGCGCTTCGGGTTCGGCGGATTCCTGAACCTTCCCGAAGGGCAGGAATCCGAATTTGTGTATAGTCAGGACGGGACGCCGATGCCGCTCGGATTTTCGATAAAGTGCAACTGGTATGAAACCTCATATTATGCAGGAATGGACACTCCTCAGGAGTTTCAGAGCGAGCTGGTCATACTTGAGAACGGGAAGGAAGTCCTGAAAAAAGTTATCGAGGTCAACAGCCCGCTGACTTACAAGGGGATCACTTTCTTTCAGTCAAGCTACGGCATGGTGCCGAACGCAAACGGTTATTTTGTCTTCACTGTCACCCCTAACGGCGGCCGTCCCGAGACCCTATGGCTCAGGTTCGGCGACACGTTTGAAATCCCGGGCACCGGCATCAGCGGGACCATCGCGGATTTCTCTCCGGCGCTGGCCCGGAACCAGGTTACAGGCGCGTTGATAACTTACTCTGAAAATATGGTCAACCCCGCGGCCGGGGTCCGGTTCAGTATGCCCGGACAAGGGGCTTTTAAAGGATGGATTCTCAAGAGACACCCTGAAACAGGGGTCCTTCCCGGAGGCCATACGATCAAATTCGATGATTACTGGGGAGTGGAATATACGGGGCTGCAGGTCTCGAAAGACCCTGGTGTATGGCTTATCTACATAGCCTGCATTATCATGTCAATAGGTTTGTATGTGGCTTTTTTTATCAGCCACAAGAAGATATGGGTCCATATTGCCCATGAAGGTCCCGGAGACAAAGGTCCCGTCAGAATATCCGTAGGTGGGAATACAAGCAGGAATACGCTTGCCTTTGAAAAAGAAATCGAAAGCATAATTTCCAGGGCTTCACACGCAATAGAAGAAAAACATTCAGGGAAATGACGATAGAGAAGAAAAGAGCAGATAGCAGAGAGTTTTGAGTTTAGAAGTCCGGAGCATGGACAAAAGCGGGAGGATTAAGAAATGAGCAGTTCTTTATTTTTTGACATATCAGCAGGCGCTTATATAGTCGCGATGATTATATACGTTATTTACCTTGTTGCGAGGAACAGGACCGCGGGGGTCATCGCAACGGCATTGACTGTCTTTGGCTTTGTAAGCCAGAGTACGGCATTAATAACAAGATGGGTCAACTCATATTATTTCTGGACAGCTTCAAACCCTACCTCGGAATTTATTGAATCATTATTAAGGGCCGCGCCGCTCAGAAATCTTTACGAATCTCTCATCTTCTTTGTATGGTCGCTTATACTGATTCACCTTATAATCGAGTTTAAATATAAGACCCGTTCCCTGGGCGCTTTTGTAACGCCCCTCACGGCACTGGCGCTGCTGTTTATCGACATTTCAGGGACTTCAAAAGAAATTCAGCCCCTGATCCCCGCGCTCCAGTCCAACTGGCTGCTCTTCCACGTCCTGTTGAGCTTCCTCGGATACGCGGCCTTCGGGGTATCTTTCGGCGCGGCAGCGGCATACATCATTATGATTTCCGAATCCAGAAAGGAAAAGGCTTATATTTTCTGGAGCCTTATCATCGGTATTTTCCTGGTCGTGCTTGTCGGCATGGGCGTTGATTTCATGAGCCTGTCCGCCGCCGAGCGCAAAGAACTGATACAGAGCCATTTCCTGAAAGCCACTTTCAGAAATGAATCAGGCGGTGTGGCAGCAGTAAGCTGGCTCCTTTCACTCGCGTTTATTTTTGCCCTCTGGAACTTTGGAATCGGACTGAAAAAAATCCTGGCATCGCTCTCAGTGACCCCCCGGATGCTTGAGGATATTGAATACAAAAGCATTGCCATAGGTTTCCCCTTATTTACCCTCGGAGGGCTGCTCATGGGCGCCATATGGGCCAACAGCGCATGGGGTAAATACTGGAGCTGGGACCCCAAAGAGACCTGGTCGCTCATAACGTGGTTTGTTTACGCGCTGTACCTGCATGCGCGTTTTGTAGGCGGCTGGAGAGGGAAACGCGTGGCAATCCTCGCGGTCATAGGTTTTGTTGCCGTCGTCTTCACATATCTCGGCGTCAATCTCGTGCTGTCAGGGCTTCATGCTTACGGCAGCGGGTAAGAAGCGTGGGGCCGGACAGGAGGCGCCGCGCTGTTACAGTTCTCTTCCACGGTCCTGAATTCGGAAGTAAAATGAAATTTTATTTCCGGATTGTCCTCCATTTCACGCTGTAACCTCCATCTGGATTCGGCAAAGAATACAAGGTTGCCGTCTTTGTCGGCCGCAAGGCGTTCGGTCTTGTACCTGCAAAATGCCTTTATGTTTTGCCCGTCTTCCGAAGTGATCCAGCAGGCCTTAAAAAAATCAAGCGGGTTAAAACGGCATGAAGCGCCGTATTCGTGCAGAAGGCGGTACTGTATGACCTCGAACTGCAGCTCTCCTACCGTGCCGATTATCTTCCTGTTCCCCTGATTCTGGGTAAAGAGCTGCGCGACCCCCTCATCGGTAAGCTGCTGGATCCCTTTCGCAAGCTGCTTTGCCTTCGCAGGATCGGTATTGACGACCTCCTTGAAAATCTCGGGAGAGAAGTTGGGAATACCCTGAAACATGATCCGTTCGCCTTCGGTCAGGGAATCTCCTATCTTGAAGTTGCCTGTGTCGTAAAGCCCGATTACATCACCTGGATAGGCATCCTCGATAAGGACCTTTTCCTGCGCCATAAAGCTCGCGGGGCTTCTGAACCTGAGGGTCTTCCCCAGCCGCACATGATGATATAATTTGTTCCGTTCGAATTTGCCGGAGCATATCCTCAAAAAAGCGATCCGGTCCCTGTGCCGGGGATCGAGGTTGGCGTGTATCTTGAACACAAAGCCGCTGAAATTTTTTTCATGCGGGGTCACGACGCGTGATTCGGCGGGCCGCGCGCCGGGCCCCGGGGCAATGGCGATAAAGGTGTCGAGCAGCTCCCTGACCCCGAAGTTGTTAATAGCGCTCCCGAAAAATACGGGCGCTACATTGCCGTCAAGATACTGACTCTTCTCAAAAGGGGCGCAAACCCCCTCGATCAACGCCGCATCGTCCCGTAATTGAGACGCATGGTCACTCAGGAGTTTATCCAGGAGGGGATCGTTCAGATCGTCTATTGCGAGCCCGTCATCGTCCGGCAGCGTGTTCCCGCCGGGATTAAAGAGATAGAGACTCCTGTCGTAAAGGTTGTAGACCCCCCTGAATGACGAGCCCATGCTTACAGGCCAGCTCAGGGGGCGCGCCGTAATGTTCAGTTTATCTTCAAGCTCGTTGATCAGGTCAAAGGGATTTTTCCCTTCACGGTCCATCTTGTTTATGAAGATAATGACAGGGGTTTTTCTCATCCGGCAGACTTCCATAAGCCTTTCGGTCTGCGTTTCAACCCCTTTGACGCAGTCGACCACCAGGATCACGCTGTCCACTGCCGTAAGCGTACGGTACGTGTCTTCCGCAAAATCCTTGTGTCCGGGGGTATCCAGCAGGTTGATCCTCAGGCCCCTGTAATCAAACCCCATAACGGACGTGGCCACGGAAATACCCCTCTGCCTTTCTATTTCCATGAAATCGGAGGCGGTGTCCCTTTTTATCTTGTTGGACTTTACCGCGCCTGCCACGTGGATAGCTCCGCCGAAGAGCAGGAGCTTTTCAGTAAGAGTGGTCTTGCCCGCGTCGGGATGACTGATTATCGCGAAGGTCCTTCTCTTTTGTATCTCTTCCAGATAGTCCATGGTAATCACCTTCTCAGCTTAAAAATTAATTCATGCTTCAGTACCGGCGGCGCCCAGGGCCTCTTTTCTGCTCAGCCTGATCTTGCCCGTCCTGTCTATCTCTATGACCTTTACCGGCACTTCGTCTCCCTCTTTCAGCACGTCCGAGACCTTTGCCGTCCTTTCTCTGGAGATCTGCGAAATATGAAGAAGCCCTTCCTTGCCCGGCAGGATTTCCACAAAAGCGCCGAAGTCCATTATCTTTTTGACCGTGCCCTTATAGACCATGTTCAACTCGGCATCAGCCGTAATACTTTTAATAATGTCGATCGCCTTTTGCGCCGAAGCTCCGTCTGAAGAGGCGATGTGTATCGTCCCGCTGTCGTCGATGTCGATCTTTGCTCCTGTCTGTTCGGTGATCCCGCGTATGACCTTTCCGCCCGTGCCGATAACTTCGCGTATCTTTTCCCTGTTGATATGCATCGTGTATATCCTCGGGGCATGGACCGACAGCTCGGCCCGGGATTCGGTAAGTGTCGATCTCATCTTATCGAGGATGAAGAGCCTGCCCTGTCTGGCCTGTTCGAGCGCCCTCTCCATGATATCGCGGGATATCCCCCCTATCTTGGTGTCCATCTGAAAGGCGCAGATGCCCGCCGCTGTTCCGGTCACCTTGAAATCCATATCGCCGAGATGGTCTTCAAGTCCCAGGATATCAGTCAATACCGCTACCCTGTCTCCTTCCTTTATCAGACCCATCGCGATCCCGGCCACAGGCGCCTTGATCGGGACGCCCGCATCCATCAACGCCAGGGTGCTTCCGCAAACAGTCGCCATCGAAGAAGAGCCGTTCGACTCGAGCACATCCGACACGATCCTCACGGTATAGGGGAATTCCTCTTTTGAAGGCATTACCGCCTGCAAAGACCTTTCGGCAAGAATGCCGTGGCCGATCTCCCTTCTGCCGGGAGACCTGAGGGACTTTACCTCCCCGACGCTGAAAGGAGGGAAGTTGTAGTGGAGCATGAAAGACTTGGATGTATCACCTTCGAGCGCGTCGATCCTTTGCTCGTCCTCGGAAGTGCCGAGGGTCACCACCGCCAGGCACTGTGTTTCTCCCCTGACGAACAGGGCGGAGCCATGGGTCCTGGGGAGGATGCCGACATCGGCGCTGATATTTCTGATCCGGTCGTGCGCCCTCCCGTCCGCCCTGACATTCTCATTGAGTATCATATTCCTTACAAGGTCCTTTTCTATGTCATTAAAAACAGACGCGATGTCCCTGGAGATATCTTTTTCTCCCGTATTTAATTTTTTGACAATTGAATCCAGTATTTCATCAAGCGCAGCCTGCCTCCGGAGCTTGTCGGGTATGACGATAGCTTTCTTTATCTCGCTTAGGGACATTTCCTTCACCGTATTGCTCAACGCCCCGTCAAAAACAGGCTCTTCCACAACTCTCTTGGCCTTTCCGGCCTTCTCTCTGAACTCATTCTGCAGGGCGCAGAGTTTTCGTATCTCCTGATGGGCAAGGTCGATGGCCTCAAGGAGGTCCGCCTCGCTCATCTCCTGAGCGCTGCCCTCGACCATGGCCACGGCTTCCTCTGTCCCGGCGACAACGAGATTGATATCGCATTCTTCCAGCTCTCTGAGGTCTGGGTTTATCACAAACGAGCCCAAAACCCTTCCGATCCTCACCGCGCCGACAGGGCCGTCAAAAGGGATGTCCGAGATGTGCAGCGCCGCGGACATGCAGATAATCCCGAGTATGTCGGCAATGTTTTCATCGCCGAAGGAGAGCACATTGACGATCCCCTGCGTTTCGCAGTTGAAGCCTTTCGGGAAAAGCGGACGGATGGGCCTGTCGATAAGCCTTGAGGTGAGGACCTCTTTGCCCGTGGGCCGGCCCTCTCTTTTGAAAAAACCCCCGGGTATCTTCCCGGCGGCATAAGTTTTCTCCAGATAGTCGATTGTCAACGGGAAAAAGTCTATGCCCGTCCTCGATGTTTTTGCAGCTACCGCGGTTGCCAGTACGATCGTATCACCGTATTGGGCGACTACCGAACCATCCGCCTGTCTGGCCATCCTGCCGGTCTTAAGACTCAGCTCCTTTGCTCGTGTTTGAACTGCTGCGCTGTATTCCATTTTTCTTTTTTCTCCTTGGTCCAGGCCGGCGCCCTAAGGAGCATCGCCTGTTTTTTGTATTTTCCTGTATGGCCGGAAAGTCCTCCCCCGGTCATAAGCCTCAACCCCTAAAAGGGGCTTCCTGGCACAACTTGTTGTGTTTTTTATTAAATTGGAAGCGAGAAACTTTCAGCGGGACATCCGAATAGTTCTAAAGAAGTTGCCATTAGTTATATACCATAACGTATGTTCGCCGGTTTTGTAAAGGGTTTCAGGGAACAAATGCGGCCTGCCTTTGGGCGGGCGCTTCGGGGTCATTACCTATAAAACATATTCAATGTCATATCTGCTATGCTGTTCAGCATCGGGGCCGTTAACAGTTTAATGATACAAAGGCACATTTCATCGGGAGGAGTATGAGAAAGATACCGGACATTATAGAGCAGATAAGAAATCTTGAAAATATATTATCCCTGGAAATCCAGAAAAAAGAGGAGGAGTTCTTCTACAAAATTCATGGGAAAAAGGTGAGGTTTGAAAAAGCGACCAAACAATACCATAAAACTCTCGTCGGCGGAATTCATACTTATCTGTTCAATGCCTCATTGCTCAATATACTGACAGCTCCGGTGATATGGTTTTGCCTGCTCCCGTCAGTGTTCCTGGATCTAACTGTCACGGTTTATCAGGCCATATGTTTCCCCGTGTATAAAATCCCAAAAGTGCGCCGGGACGATTATATAGTAATAGACCGTCACGCCCTTAATTATCTCAATGCAATGGAGAAGTTAAATTGCGTATATTGCGGGTATGTCAACGGCCTGATCGCATATGTTCAGGAGATAGCCGCGAGGACTGAACAATATTGGTGTCCTATCAAACATGCCAGAAAGATCGGCAATATTCACAGCCGCTATAATAAGTTTCTTGAGTATGGAGACGGCAATGAATACAGAAAAAAAATTGAATCTCTCAGGAGAGATTTTGATGATTTAAAATAACGAGGAGGTCAAATTCACGGATTATGACGAGTGAAAGAATATAGAAGCCAATTCGTTAAGGCTTACAAACCTGACCTGAACATTATCATAAGAACGTGAGAAGAATTTTTTTACATCTGATGAGACTACAAAATTGTTTCCCTTCGGATACTGCCTTCTGAATGATTTTATATTTGTTGCATCAAATTCGGCGGCTTTCCATTTACATTCTATTACTACAGGCTCAGACTGGCGTTTTGCTATTATGAAATCTATTTCGTGGCCGCGTTTGTCTCTCCAGTACATAATTTTTCGGGACTGTGTCTGCGCATGCAGTTCATTGAGGACATAATGCTCCCACAATGTTCCGTAATCAGCCTGCCTTAATGTCTGCCATCCACGGTAATAGCACATGAATCCGGTATCAAAAGCGTACACCTTGGGAGCGGTGATGATCTCGGTCTGCCGGTATGAGCTGAAAGGTCGTATCACATGCACTACGAAGGTAGCTTCGAGAACGGCCAGATAATTAGAGATAGTTGTACGGCTGACCTCGCAGGGGCGCGCAAACCCGGTTGCTTCAAATATCCCGCCGCTTTGAATCATAAGAAGTTCGGCAAATTTTAAAAAAGAGTGCCTTCGTTCAAGCCTGAACAGCTCCTGAATATCTTTGGCCCAATACGCCTCCATCCATTCCTGCACATCACGTTCAGGAAAGCTTTCAGCTAAAAAGAACGGAGGAAGTCCGCCGCGGATAAAACGATGGGCGAGCTCTGTCTGACCGAAATCAATAAGGTCGTCGGAGTTCATGGGCGTCAACCAGAGTTCATGTTTTCTGCCTGTCAGCGTATCTTTAAATTTTGCCGAAGCGCCGAGCGTAGATGAACCTGTGGCTACTATTTTTATGCCGGGATAGTGATCTGTTGCAATTTTAAGGAGTTCAGACGGATTGGCAAGGCGATGGATCTCATCCAATATCAGTGTGCATCCCTTCATATCATCAAGGAAGGACTGGGGATCTTCCATCATTGTCCGGACCCTTGGCAATTCGCAATCAAAGTATTCGATTTTGGGAATACTCTGACATAACATTGTCTTGCCGGCGCGCCGGACCCCCGATAACCAGAGTACTGAACGCTCCTGTAATCTGTTTTTAATCTTATTCAGCCAAAATTGCCTCTGAACCATATGCAAAAATATTATCACATAGGGCTACTAAATGCAATCCTGCATGCGTTTAGTTATAGGGATGATAGAAAAGATATCCTACAACGATAAGCAAATCAGAAGAAGTTGTTTTGATTGATAATACCCTCATCTACTTTTGCATTTACATTCCCCCAGTATTCTGAGTAAAATTACTCAAGCTATTGAGCAAATTGTTGTTTAAGAGATACACATATTTCCAGAAGGGAAATAGCCGGGGCTGCAGGAGAAACCCCGTACCTGAAGCGGTTTTTCACAAAACAGGAGCTGCACAAAGATGGTCCGAGTGACACAATAAAAACAGAGGACATCCTGCAAGGCGGCATGCCGTCCGTCTGCCTCGGGGAGGTCAAGAACAGGTCTCTCTGGTTTAAAGGGTTTGAACAGACGTATCTTGAAAGAGATGTGAGGGAATTGAGCCAGGTCGGGAATATCATATCGTTCAGAAACCTGCTGCATCTTGCCGCCTTGAGGACAGGACAGTTTCTGAGTCCGAGCCAGCTTGGCAGGGACGCAAAACTGAACGCGGTCACAACCTCGCGCTACCTTTCCCTGCTTGAAGCGTCATTTATAATCCAGCGGATAAGCCCCTATCTGAAAAACAGGGCAGGCAGGCTCATTAAGTCCCCGAAACTGTACATAAGCGATTCGGGCCTTGCCTGTTATCTTTCGGGTATCGACAGCGCCGAATCGGAACTTGTAAAAGGGGCGATGTTTGAGACATATGTGGCGCAGAACCTTTCAGGGATAATAGATATGAGATGGCCGGAGGTCAACCTTTATTTCTGGCATGTTCAAGGCAGGTATGAGGTGGATTTTGTCATAGAGGCGGGCAACAGGTGCCTTGCTATAGAGGTGAAGTCTGCGGCGAGATGGGTTCCTTTGGGCTTAAGTCCCTTAAATCTGGCAACAGTCCTTGCTTTAGATTCGTCAATAAAAACCCTATTAATATTATCTCTCACGGCAAGGCTTATGACTGCCCTTTCACCAAATCCCATAAAATTGGGAAGGTCTTTTATAATTGTAATCTTTGCCGGTTCGATTTTCCGGCTTTTAAGATATTCTATTATCTGTTTTGCATCTTCCTTTTTGTTTTTGAGTCCCCTGATAATTTCAGCCTCAACTTGTGACGGGATATGAAGATCGTAATTGTTAAGAAGTTTAAGCTGTTGCAGTTTTGCAAGAAATATTAATGGGGAGGCGTTACATACAACCCTCTCCCGCATTAATTTAAATCCTCTGTTAATTCTTCCATCGAGTAATCTATATGTATGTCGGCTTTTTTCAATTTCTCAATCATCTCCCATATATCTATGGAAAGCATCGTAGCCGCTTTCTGGAGAGTTATTTACGCTTCTTATAAAGATCGAGAACATTTGTTTCATTCAATACATTAAGCCCCTGTTTCAATGCTCGCGGTATTAGGTCTTCAACCTTTATTCCGTGGTGAGACCCTTTCGGCTTCTTTAAAAAGAGTGTCCTTAAGTTTTACCGCCTTCATATAGACCTCCTGTTTTTTTGTTTATTATAACAGAGATTTGTTGTTGCTTTATTAATTTCTTTAAGAGCAGGTGAATGTCTGTCCATCGGGACAACAAACCTGGGGTAATGTGTCCGCTTAATATACTTTTTATTCATGATTAAAACTCCGGTATTGTTATCTAATAGTTTTAATTGTACTTAAAACTCATAATTTGAGCATGTCTGCTTGACTGAACATTGATATCTGATATGATGTGGCGAGGGACAGGAAAAGTCCCGGGATGACGCAGCAAAGGAGGCTTAAGATGGAAAAAGGAAAAAAGCAAAAAGGCAGGATAGACGTGCAGGAGATGATGGAGGTATACAGGAAGCTGGCAATTCCAGGCGCGCCGCATAAGTCGCTGGCGGGTCTGGCAGGGACATGGACCACCATAACCAGGGCATGGATGGAGCCGGACAAGCCCCCGATGGAAGGCACGGGGACCTGCGAGCAGAAGATGCTCCTTGGCGGACGTTACCTGCAGCAGGAGTATACCGGCGAGATGATGGGGGACACATTTACCGGCATCAACATCATCGGGTACGACAATTATACCGGGAAGTACGTGTCTGTCTGGATCGATTCGATGAGCACAGGTATCTATTGTTTTGAGGGGACCGCCGGCGCGGATGGAAAGACCATTACGCAGGAATGCAGCTATGACGACCCTGTCAGGGGCCCCATGGTCTGGCGCAGTATAACCCGCATCGTGGATGACAATACCCTGAAGTATGAAATGTTCCTCATCCCCAAGGGGCAAAAGGAAGAGAAGGCGATGGAGATGACTGTCAGCCGGAAGCGGTGATGTTGGTTTAATTAAACGTGAAAATGCGTCCGTCCGGAGCTTACCGGCTTTGTAGGATTTCTTAACGGAGGAAAGTATATTTTGCCTGACTGGGGGGGGCTGAATTCTATGAAGGCTTCGGGGGAGGGCGCTACAGCAGTGCTTTAATAAACTGTGTGATATGCATATGCCTTATCCCTTTTTCACTGCCGTCGATCATCCTGTCCATCGAGACAACGAATTTGGGGTAATTGTCCGATATCCTGAGCAGATTCCCGAATTCTCTGTCCCAGGTCTTTTTATCAGGCATTAGATACGCTACCTGCACATAAAGCTTTTCTCCTTTTTTCTCGGCGACGAAATCTACCTCCTTCGTGCCCATCTGCCCTACTGTAACAGTGTAGCCCGAGACTCTCAGATGCATATAAACTATATTTTCGAGCACCTTGCTGATGTCGGACAGGCGGTAACCGACAAGGGCGTGTCTCAGCCCGCAGTCCTGAAAATAGTATTTATCGTTGATCTCAAAGAGCCGTTTGCCGCCGATCTCCGAGCGGCGCACTTTAAAGATGAGAAACGCGCCGGACAAAAAGGAAAGATAATTGAGAACTACGTTCGGCGAGATTTTTGTCTTCTGGGATTTAAGAAAATCGCTGATCTTCTTTGCAGAAACCAGACTTCCCGCATTATCAGCCACATACTCTACGAGCCTCTCAAGAAATGCCACATTCCTGATGTTGTATCTTGCCACCACGTCCTTGAAGAGTATTGTGTTGTTTACGCTCTTCAGGTAATCATAGACAACTTCATCGCTCAGCTCCAGATTGATCAGGTACGGGAGTCCTCCATATTTGATATATTTCAGAAGCGAGTCTTCAGTATTTTCAAGCTTGTGGAAAATCAGGAACTCAGGGTACGACAGGCTGTAAACCTCTATTTCCACATATCTGCCCGATAAGTAGGTTGCCAGCTCGCCGGAGAGGAGATCGGCATTGCTGCCGGTACAGTAAATATCATACCCGCCGCCTGCCTGAAGGTCCCTCAGCGCCTTTTCAAACTGGGAAATGCCCTGGATTTCATCTATAAAAAGAGCGATCTTCTTTCTTCCTTTGGCTGACTGCTTAACATAGCGCAGCAGGTCACGGTAATCCCTTATGGCTTCAAACTCATGCAGTTCTTTGTTGATGTAGAGGATATCGTTCTTTTTTCTACCCTGACCGATAAGCTCATCCATGATTTGAAGCAGCAGATAACTTTTCCCTACCCTCCGCTGCCCCACAAGGATCTTAATTACGTCTTTATTCATGAACGGTCTTATCCGCTCAAGATAATGTGTCCGTTTAACATGTTTTTTATTCATGATTAAAACTCCGGTATTATTATCTAATAGTTTTAATTGTACTTAAAACTATTAGATTGAGCAACAGGGATTATGCTATAAGTATACTGGTGAGGATTTAACGGGGAATTATCCTGTCTGAAGAGTTTTGTAAGAGACACAGATAATAAAGAAATTATCTTTAAAAATCACAAAGAAAAAAATGGCGGGGTGGACGGGGCTCGAACCCGCGACCTCCGACGTGACAGGCCGGCGTTCTAACCAGCTGAACTACCACCCCAGCCAAAATTTGTGCAACAAAAATGGTAGGCGGAACAGGGCTCGAACCTGTGACCCCAGCCTTGTAAGGGCTGTGCTCTCCCAACTGAGCTACCCGCCCGATACTTTCAATAAGTGAAGAAGTCAGAAAGTGATGAAGTGATTGAGAAATTCCTTCATGACCACATCACTCCATGACTTCATCACTGGAATTCTTCAGGCTAAATACTATAACAGATAGGCATGATAAATTTAAAGCCTGTTTGAGAACTGTGATGTTACCATTTTGAAATGTCACACATTACTACTATTTTGAAATGTCACATTTTGACTATTCTCTATTTTCAATATTTATTGAAATGGAGGATAGA
>QZKO01000053.1 GCA_003599505.1 Nitrospiraceae bacterium
GGGCAACGCCAAGTAGCTATGTCCGGATGGGATAACCGCTGAAAGCATCTAAGCGGGAAGCCCACCCCAAGATAAGGTCTCCCTGCTCGCAAGAGCACTAAAGGTCGGTGGTAGACTACCACGTTGATAGGCTGGGTGTGTAAGTCCGGTGACGGATTCAGCTAACCAGTACTAATTGACCGTGTGCCTTGACCCCCTTATTATAATTCCTGCAGTTGACACATTAAGAACATAACATATTGCAGACAATGTAAGGGCGGGTTTAAAACCCGCCCTTTTTCTTTTACGGCGAGCATGGATATTGGTTGGACCGTAGGATATATCGATATGATATAGGACATATTCTTGCCGGCATGTAAATTTGTATCATAAGGATAATTAAGTAGTGTCAAGGAGGCATATCTATGGGAAGTTGTGGAAGCTGCAGTTCCGGGGCAGGACCATTTTCTGAGGGGAAAGATCTCGTTGAATTTGTTTATAATGCACATGGAGGGGCCATTAAAGACCAGCCCCTTCCAAATGAGTTGAAAACAAAATGCCGGGGCTGCGGAGAAGAGTTTACTCTAAAAACATTTGTCGGTAAATGTCCGAAATGCGGCGGGGTCCACGCGGTATCGCCGCCGAGATGCGATGATCAGGCCAATATCCAGTTTGCCGGCGCAGGATATAAGCTCCCGGAAGATAAAGACAGGCAATAGGCTATGGGCGATAGGCTTAGAAATAGAAAGAGGCTATCAGTTTTTACCTATTGCCTATAGCCTATTACCCATTGCCTGAATATATGTCTTGATCTCGTGCTCAAAGTTATCGCTGAATATGCCTTTGCCGAGGGCCCGCAGGATTTCCTCAATGTCCCAAAACCTCACTTCATCAATCTCGTCCTTGTTAAATTTTATTTCCCCGGCGTGAACGCATGAATGTGTGTAAACAAGTTCCGTCTCATATGGATTCGAGTGAATGTAAGTATACAGAAAGACGGGTCCACACTCAGTAATACCCAGTTCTTCTTCCATCTCGCGTTGTAAAGCCGCACCGGTTGTCTCCCCTGCATCGACGTGCCCGCCGACTGACGTGTCCCATTTTCCCGGCGCTACGTCTTTGTTCCTGGAACGTTTCTGAAGAAGAAGTTCATCCCGGTCGTTAAACACAAGAACATGGACCACTTTGTGCATCAGTGAAGGGTCGCCGTGTATTACAGAGCGTGGGAGGGTTTTGATAACCTCGCCTTTTTCATTTACGACTTCAAGAAGTTCTTCCATGCATATCCATTGCAATATGATAACCAACCTGATATAGTTTTTTCATGAAAACGGCATTGACCATAGCCGGCTCTGATCCCACGGGAGGCGCGGGGATGCAGGCGGACTTGCGGACTTTCGGGGCAATGGGTGTGTACGGGCTCAGCGTGCCGTCAGTGCTCACGGCGCAGAATACCGAAGGGGTTTACAGTATCCAGGAGATACCTCAGGAATTTTTTGCGGCGCAGCTTGATACGCTCTTGAGAGATATCAGACCTGATGCCCTGAAGACGGGGATGCTTTACTCGTCTGAAATCGTGAAGATTATCGCTGATAAAACCAGTGAATATCATCTGAAGAACATCGTTGTTGACCCCGTAACCGTCTCATCAAGCGGGGTGCTGCTGGTGGAGGAAGGCACGCTGGACGCGATTAAAAATGTTTTATTCCCGCACGCGAGGGTCATCACGCCGAATATCTATGAGGCTTCTGTCCTGACGGGGCTTAAGGTCGAGGATGAAAACGGGATGAAACAGGCCGCGCTGAAACTCAGGGAATTGGGCGTTGAAACAGTGGTAATTACCGGCGGGCACATGGAGGAGAGGGCCCTGGATATGCTCTTTGACGGGAAGGATTTCTTCTCTGTCGAAAATGAAAAGCTTCAGGGCGAGTTTCACGGCACAGGATGCGTCTTTGCTTCTGTAATTACGGCTTGCCTTGCGCTCGGGTATGACGTCAGGGAGGCGTTAGTCAAGGCAAAGGAATTCGTCTGGAACGGGATGAAGTCCGCGGTTTCTCCGGGCGCGGGGATGAAGATACTATCTTTTTAATTAAAGCGATACTCGTATAACCGTCTTAACGTTCCCTCTGGGATTAAAATCTCCGGTTACTTCAAGGCTCCTCGGTTTCAGGAGTTTTTTCAGGTCATCGAATATAAGGTTCGTAATGGATTCGTGGGATATATGCTGATCTCTGAATTTGTTCAGGTAGAGCTTCAGGGACTTGAGTTCAACAATGTATTTGTCGGGTGTGTAGTTGACGGAAATGGTTGCAAAGTCAGGGTAACCGGAGCGCGGGCATAAACAGGTAAATTCGGTAAAACCGATTTCAATGGTGTAATCCCTGTCCGGATAGGGATTGTCCCATCTTTCAAGCTTTGCCTTCGATATCGCCTTTTCACCGTATTTCATTGAGTATATTATATTCGATTTAAAAAAAAACAGCTCTCAGCGATAAGCATTCAGCATTCAGCCAGGGAAGTCTGTTTTTTTTAAGCTGACCGCTGAAAGCTGACTGCTTATTCCGCAGACATCTTCTTCTCAATCCGGCTGCATATGCCGTGGAACATCTTTAATTCCCAGTCCGTCAGTCCCGCGCGGCCTATGAAGTGTTTCAGGTTCTGAATTATCTTGTTACGCAGGTCCCTGTCGCTTTGCCGGATATACCCAAGTTCTGTCAAACCCTCTTCGATTTTTTCAAACAGGGGCAACAGCTTTTTCTGGCTGACCAGCTTCGGCATAGGGACTGCGACCTCTGTGCTGTAAGCGGCCTTTGAAAGCTCATAGGCAATTATCAGGACCGCGTGGGCCAGATTAAGAGACGGCTGTATTTTGCTCGAAGGTATGGTCATAAGGAAGCCGCATTCCTCAATCTCTTCGTTATAAAGTCCCCTGTCTTCCCTTCCAAAGAGAATAGCGACTTTATTCGCTGAGGCAATCTCAAACAGTCTCAGGGCGCCCTGTTCCGCATGAACAAAAATCCCGCGTTTTCTTCCTGTTCTCCGCGAAGTCCCGACTACAATGGATTTGCCGCTGATTGCGTCTTTGATAGTGGGAAATATTTCCGCAGAGTCCAGGATGTCATGAGCATTGCGTGCAAACCAGCGGGCTTCACCGCTTACAAGAGAAGGCGGGTTTACCAGACAGAGGTTTTTGAATCCCATGTTCTTTATCGCGCGGGCCGAGGCCCCTACATTGCCTGCCTCCTTCGGTTCCACAAGGACGAAGTAAACATTGTCTTTCCAGGTTTTCATAAAAGAACAGATAATAATACCACAGCTATAGCAGACAAAATCCCGCCCTTGTCATTTCCATTTTAAATTGATTAAATTAGAACATGTCCGCGCTTACAATTGTAAAATACCCTGAAAAGATTTTGAAAGAAAAAACGGTCCCGGTAAAGAATATTGACGGCGGTCTCCAGAAACTCATTGACGACATGATTGATACCATGTATGATTCACTTGGAGTGGGGCTTGCCGCCAACCAGGTAGGCGTCTCAAAGCAGCTTGCTGTAATCGATGTCAGCGTGAGGGATGAAAAGAGCCCTCTGATTGTACTTGTAAACCCCGAAATAGTGTATTCCGAGGGGGAGGTTGAAGCAGAGGAGGGCTGTCTCAGCATACCTGATTATACGACGGTTTTAAAAAGGGCGGTGAAGGTTTGCGTGAAAGGTCTTGACAGGGAGGGCAAGCCGGTAGAAATAGAGGCTGAAGGATTTCTGGCCAGGGCGCTTCAGCATGAAATAGACCATCTAAACGGCATCCTGTTTGTCGACAGGATGGGACGGATTAAAAGGGAATTCTTCAAAAAGCGCTACGCAAGGGAAAAGGCCTGAGGGGATGAATATTGTTTTTTTCGGCACGCCGGAGTTTGCCGTACCTCCCCTTGGAACACTCCTGAATTCGGAACATAAGGTCCTTGCCGTCATTACCCAGCCTGACAGGCCGGGCGGGCGGGGAAGGCATGTTTCCGCCTGCCCGGTGAAAGTTGAAGCGGGAAAGGCCGGGTTGAAAATATTCCAGCCGCTGAAAGTCAGGGACGCGGGCTTCATTGCTGAATTGAAGAGAATAGCTCCCGACGCGATTGTTGTCGCGGCATACGGGCAGATTTTACCTTCCGCCATAATCCGTCTGCCGGAGTTAGGATGCATCAACATTCACGCCTCTTTGCTTCCGAAATACCGTGGCGCCGCCCCGATCAATTGGGCGATAATAAATGGAGAAAAAAAGACGGGTATTACCACAATGCTCATGGATGAAGGGATGGATACCGGGGCTGTTCTGCTTCAGGAGGAAACGGAAATAGCCCCGGACGATACTGCCGGAGCGCTCTCTCACAGGCTCTCGGAAACCGGCGCTTCCCTGTTAATCAGAACATTAGAGGGGATTGAAAACGGTTCTGTCAGACCGGTCCCGCAATCAGACGGGGCGACCTATGCGCCGCTTCTGAAAAAAACCGACGGGTTTATCCAATGGGGTAAATCCGCCTCCGACGTAAGCAATCTTATAAGGGGCATGAATCCCTGGCCCGGCGCTTATGGTTTTCTTGAAGGTGAAAGGGTTAACATCCTGAAAGCAGAGCCGGTTGAAGGTAATGGTGAACCGGGTATAATATACAGGGTATCAAAGGAGGAGCTTGCTGCCGGTACCGGGAAGGGTTTGCTCTCCGTCCTCGAAATCCAGCCGGCAGGGAAGCCGGTCATGACAATCAGGGCCTTTTTACAGGGTAGAAGGATAAAAGAGGGGATGAGGTTTATAACTGATGTTTAAAAAATTTTTAAAACTATTATTATTTGTAGCGGTCTTTGCCGCAATCGGGGCCGGCGGGGCGTATCTGTTTTTTGGAAAGACTGATTCCCTAAAAACAGGCAAGGCGCCTTCTCCTGCGGAAAAGAGGATTACAGAAGAGGAGGAACACTCCCTCTTTCCGATGCCTTCTTTTGAAGACCAGCTTCTAAATGAGGCCAAGCTGACACTGGAAAATCTTGATATAAAATTGGGGAAGGTCACATGGGTGCACTCCGATTCCGTTGATAAAGGTAAGGTTATCGCCCAGAGACCATTGCCGGGGAGCATCAGGGGGAAGGAGGTAAATTTTCTTGTCAGTCTCGGCCCGTACGATGTTATTTACAGATGTCCGTCTTTTATTAACATGAAGATAGAGGATGCCCGCATCTTGTCGGAAAATCTGGGAATAAAACTGGTTGAACAGAATGAAGGGACAAAGGTGGCGTCCCAGACACCGGAAGAAGGGACTATTATAAGAAAAGGCGATTCTGTCGAGGTCACGCTCGGCAGCGGCAGGTGGATGTGGTTTTAAGCTGATAGCTCAGAGCTATCAGCTAATAGCTGATAAGGGAGGAATACTTATGATTAAGATAGCTCCGTCCATTCTATCGGCGGACTTTTCGAGACTCGGGGAAGAAATAAGGGCTGCTGAAAAGGCAGGCGCCGATCTGATCCATGTTGACGTGATGGATGGACATTTTGTTCCCAATATAACCATCGGTCCGCTTGTTGTGAAAGCTGTAAAGAAGGTTGCGTCTATTCCGCTCGATGTGCATCTCATGATTGAAGACCCCGATAAATATATAAAGGATTTTGCCGAGAGCGGCGCTGATATCATTACAGTTCATTCTGAGGCATGTGTGCATCTGCACCGGAGCATTCAGAACATAAAAGAATGCGGTGTTAAGGCGGCGGTTTCGATTAACCCGGCCACGCCCTTGCAGGATATTGAATTCATTCTTCCGTATGTCGATATGGCGCTCTTAATGACTGTGAATCCCGGGTTCGGCGGGCAGAAGTTTATTCCCGAGGTGCTCCCGAAGATTAAACAGCTTAAGGCTATGATCGAGGCCAACAGGTACAAGGTCGAGATAGAGGTTGACGGTGGGGTGACCCTTGATAATGTGGTGGAAATTCAAAAGTCCGGCGCGGATATTGTAGTCATGGGAAACGCGTTTTATAACTCAGAGGATTATGCCGCGACGGTCAGGACTGTCAGGGAAAAATGCCGGTAGAGGTTATCACCTGAAATCCGGGAAGTCGCTGCGCAGATACCACCTTTTTGCTTCTTTGCTGTATTCCCATAACTGGGCGTCGGTGAGAGTTTTTTCTATCATATAGCCGGGGTCGTAGTACCTGATCTCCACCTTCTGCTCCGCCTTCAAATCGTTTTTCGAGATCTTGAGGCTGAGCACTTCATAAGATGTGACTTTCACGGAGCTGAATTTTTCATAGTTGCGGGACTGGTTGTCAAAGTCACGAATAAACCCTTTTATCCCTTCATACTGTCCCCATCGGACGGCCAACTCATAGCTGCGCAATGAGGCTTCAAGGGAATCCATCTGCTCCTGGGCGATAAAGGTCGCGCACCCCCCGATAAAAAATACCAGGCAGGACAGGATGAATATGATCATCCGGGCGTTGATTGGCCGGTACGAATGAAATGTCATTGTGACCCCTGCTGAAATCCCTTTTTCTCTGTAATAGGCTGATGTTTATCATAAGGCAGCGGGCTTTTATTTTCAAGCTCGCGCACAGAATCAACGGGACCACTTGACTCAAGGGTCATATTTTGTGTAGTTTTAAAATATGAGGTTCCTCCTTTTCCTGACGGCTTGAAAAGGGGAGGCAGTTAGCCGCGGATTTTCACAGATAGGCACGGATTTTTTTAATAAAACAGGCATTACGTTCTGTTCCATCAGCGCTTATCCGTGTTTATCTGTGGCCAAAAGTTTTTTGTAGAAATATCCGAGTAAAATGAATGCACTTATGCCGGAAGAAGGTTTTAAGGTTTAATAGAACAGGAAGATATGGAAGGACTGCTGTTTTCCGGTGAAAAAATGAAATCGATATTCCTGTCATCAAAAGACAGGGCGCTGATATATATAAGACGCGTGGGCATTATTCTGTCATGCCTGCTGCTGATCACATCTCTGCTTGCCGTCATCGCGCTGTATGAAATGCAGACTTCCTGGTTTCAGGCCCATTATCTCAGCCGTGTGGCAAAAAAGCTGAATTTCCGGATGGGACCGGGCGCGAGTCCTTCCATTTATTTCCCCACGTCAGGACCTTACGATGAACGGCTGGGGTATGTCTCATTGCCGGCTTTTACAGACAGGCTTGCAGGGAAAGGGTTTATGATTGAATCACAGGCATGTTTTTCTCCGCGTCTTCTTGAAATTACAAAGCAGGGCTTCAATCCCACATACCGTGAAAAGACCAGCGCGGGGCTGCGGATACTGGACCGTGACGGCCAGGAGATTTTCGCTTCATTTTATCCGGAACGTATCTACAGGGATTTTGAGGCGATACCCGGGGTCATTGTAAAGAGTCTTCTTTTTATCGAAAACAAGGAGCTCTTGAATCCCGGGCATCCATATCTTAACCCGGCCGTAGAATGGGACCGTCTGGCCCTGGCGGTCATTCTTAAAGGGCAGCATCTGATCGACAGGGACGAGAATGTCCCGGGTGGAAGCACGCTGGCGACCCAGATGGAAAAATACCTGCATTCTTCAGGCGGGGTGACCGCATCCGCGCATGAGAAATTCCTTCAGATGCTTTCCGCCTCCCTGAGAAGCTATTTGAGCGGAGCGGAGACCATGAACGACAGACGCCGTATCGTGCTGGACTATATCAACTCCATCCCCCTTGGCGCAGTGCCCGGCTACGGCCAGGTCCACGGCATCGGAGACGGTCTGTACGCGTGGTACGGGGCGGATTTTGATTCTGTAAATAATTGCCTTTCCGGAGGAGGACCCGGTGAAGGCTGCCCGGATATTGAAACGTGGGGTAAAACATACAGGCAGGCGCTGAGCCTGTTTCTTGCTCAACGGCGGCCCTCGTTCTATCTGATCGAAAACAGGGACGCGCTTGAAACAAAGACCGCCCTCTATATCCGGCTGCTTGCTGAAAACGGCGTTATCACTCCCCGCCAGAAAGAAGCAGCGTTAAAAGCGGACCTGGACATGCGGACCAATATGCCTGCAAAACGGAAGGTTTCTTTTGTAGAAAGGAAAGCCGCAAACGCCATACGGCCCCGTCTTCTTTCGCTTATGGAAGTCCCGACGCTCTACGAGCTTGATCTCCTGGACCTTACTGTAAGAAGCACGATTGACAGGCTGACACAGGAGGAAGTGACAGCGGCCTTGCGGCAATTACAGGACCCCTCTTTTGCTGAAGCAGCCGGGCTGATGGGGCCGCGCCTTCTGGATAAGGGTGATCCGTCAAAGGTCGTGTACAGTTTTACACTGTATGAAAGCACGCCGGACGCTAATCTTCTAAGGGTGCAGACCGACAACTTCGACCAGCCTTTGAATATCAACGAAGGCGTAAAGCTTGAACTCGGCTCTTCAGCCAAGCTTCGCACCCTTGTTGCATATCTTGAAATAATAGCCGCCCTGCATACCCGGTATTCAGCCTCTTCCCCTGAGCAGCCCGGCGCGGCGCCGGTCGCAAAATCCGACCGGCTGAGCGCGTGGGCGGCGGATTATCTTTTGAAAGCCCCGGATAAGAGCCTGAAGGCCATGCTTGAAGCCGCTATGGAGCGGCATTATTCGGCAAGCCCGGCCGAGCGGTTTTTTACAGGCGGAGGAGAACATACTTTTTCCAATTTTGATGACAAATATGACCACAGGGTCATTTCCGTGCGGGAAGCGATCCATAACTCCGTCAATCTGGTCTTTATCCGGATGATGAGGGACATAGTCAATTATTACACGTATCAGCGGCCCGGGATATCAGGGATATTGAGCGACATCAACGACCCAAGGAGGAAGGACTACCTGGAACGTTTTGCAGACCGGGAGGGAAGGATATTTCTCACCAGGTTCTATAATAAATATAAGGGCAGAGGTTTCGAGGAAGCGCTTGAAATTCTCCTGCATAACGTTGCCCACATCCCTTCGCGCTTCGCCGTAATTTTCCGCTCGGTAAAACCTGAGGCCGGAGTGGAAGAGTTTTCCTCCTTCATGAGGTCGCGTTTTCCGGATTCGGCATTTACGGACAATTCCCTCCGGAGACTTTATGACAATTATTCTCAGGAGGCTTATCCGCTTGTTGACAGGGGATATATAGCGCGGGTCCATCCGCTTGAGCTCTGGGCCGTCGCATATATGCGCGCCAGTCCCGGAGCGGACCTCGGTGAGACAATCAGTGCCAGTTTCGATAAGCGCCTTGAGGTTTACACGTGGCTTTTCAAGACGCACCGCAAGAATACCCAGGATATCAGGATCCGCACACTTCTGGAAGTTGAAGCGTTTTCAGAAATCCACCGCGCCTGGCAGCGGCTTGGGTATCCTTTTAGCTCCCTGGTCCCTTCTTACGCTACCGCGATCGGCAGCTCTGCTGACCGGCCCGCGGCCCTGTCCGAGCTTGCGGGGATAATACTTAACGGCGGCGTGAGGAAGCCGAACATGCGCATAGAAAGACTTCATTTTGCGAATGATACCCCATATGAGACTGTTTTTAAGCCGGCCGCTGAAAAAGGGGAGCAGGTGATGCTTCCCGAAGTGGCGTCCGCGGCAAAGGACGCCCTGGCCGGTGTCGTGGAAAAGGGCACTGCGAAGCGTATCAGCGGGGCTTTCCTGAGAGCAGACGGCTCTCAGGTAATTGTGGGCGGGAAGACAGGCACAGGCGATAACCGTCGTGAAATTTACGGGCAGGGGGGGCGTCTGATAAGCTCCGAGGCCATAAACCGGACCGCGGTCTTTGTCTTTTTTATCGGCGACAGATTCTTCGGCACAATAACCGCTTACGCGGCGGGCCGGGCAGCCGATGATTATGAATTCACGAGCATGCTGCCGGTCCAGGTATTGAAAGGCCTGGCTCCCAGGCTTATGCCTTTGATTGAATCTGATTATGAGGATACAGGAGAATCTACAGAACAGCCAAAAGACGGTCAAGGAAATCAAGGTATCTCTGGGGCGGGTTTAAGACCATCACCCCGATTCCATGGGAATAATCACGAATATTTCCCGTCCTGACAAGCCTGCCTGAAACCTGTATTCTTTCATTGTCCAGAGGGATAATTACTTCTACTGCAGAGTCTCCGGGAGACGTCATTCTGTCAGTCCTGATTAGCATGCCCGTTTCTGAAATATTTACCAGAGTCCCCATATAGACGTTATTATTGCTGCGCAGTGTTACTTTAATCATAACGGGGATTCTGTAAAAGGCCCTTGTTCCCATCTTGGCCACCTGCTGTTTTCAAAGTTATATTTTCTAAATATCACTTCATGTCAAGGATGTCAACAGGGGGCAAAAAAAATAAAGAACAGTTATCATGAAAATAAAGGTTTGAAGGAATTCAACCGATACAGTATCATAAGATTGATATTGATTGTGAGTTAAAGGAGACGGATAAAATGGTTGCCAGACTGCTGATAACGGTTTCTTTATTTTTACTTCCGCTTCTGACCGGCGGATGTTCTTTGCATCATCAAAGTCCAAAAGGGGACCAAACAGCAAAAATAGTGAGCGTGACAAAAAACGATATTGCGCTCAAGCCCGCCGGCTCTTATGAAGAATGTGTGGCCCTGAAAAGGGGACAGGTGATTGTTTATAAGTTCAACTCTACCAACCCTGTGGATTTTAACATCCATTATCATCTGGAAGACGCGGTTAAATATCCGGTCATGGAAAGTGAAATCACCGAATACGACGGGACCTTCAATCCCGAGAAAGACCGTATTAATCTGGATAATGAGGAGTACTTCTGCCTGATGTGGGAGAACCAGGATTTCAGGCAGTTGAAACTTTCTTATGAATGCATGGTAAAGGAAAAGTAGTATTTAATGCTGAGAGCTTTACGATAACCTTTTCATCTTCGGCAGAAACCTTCCTGTCTTTGAATAATATTCCCTGTATTCAGCCCCGTGAACGTTTATGAGATATGCTTCTTCGTCGGAGGCTTTTATCAAAACAGAGATAAAATGGACCAGCAGGAGCAGGAGGGAAAACAGCGTGGGAAGCAGCGCCGCGGTACCGGCGAGGATTATCATCTGAAACAGGTAGATCGGATGCCTTACATAACGGTAAGGCCCCTGCCGCACCATAACGGTTTTTTCTTTTATGTCAATTCCGATCCTCCATGAATTACCGAGGGCGTGGTAACACCACAGGGTGCCTGCATACCCGGATAATATCAGAAGAATGCCTGAAGGTATTCCGTACCGGTGAAGCGTTTCGTTAATGAAAGATAACAGTATTATTTCCGGGAATCTTTGAACAAGGAAAGGCTGCCCGGCCCACCCGGAGATTATGATAAGCCAGCTTGCCCATAGCAGTTTTTCTCTGAATGTTTTAGGCCTGAGGTTGGGAGATTTCCCTGTCCGCTTGCGTACGCGGTACGCGTTTATTAAAACGCCGCTCCAGTAAATAACCGCTGTAAGGAAGACAACTGTTTCTCTTAACGCCGGCCGGTCTCCCGTCATGGTCCCGGGTTTCTCTTTGCGCGTATAAGGTTCTGCAATTCAAGCACCCAGTGTTTTTTTATGCTGTGCCAGACGTCAGCCGCCCAGAGGATGTTCATGCTTGAGGACTTGAATTCAACAGTAAGCCGGGGCTCTTCAGACGGGGTGTAACTGTTTATCCAGTCCCTCGTCTCCCGGCTCCTGGCAAGGTGTCTTGTAAGGGGGACAAATATATGGCTGTAAGCCGCGGGGAGTTTTACCGACCGGATTGCCGCGGCACCGTCCGGTTCGAATTTATTCAGGGGACCGAAACCGAGGAGATCTCCGCCGAAGACATCAAGTCCCATATAAAAGCCGGTAAATTCAACCACGGAATCAGGTATGCTTCTGAGTTTGTTCATCATCACCCACTGGTTTGGGAGAAATCGTGAAATGCCGCCCGCTCCCACGACAGTAGCGTATGATATCTTCATCCCTACCACGGGCTGCTGCCTTCCGGTAAGGGGGTCGGTTATGGAAAACCTGTTTTCCTCTTTTCCCTCCAGGGGATTCCAGACCGGCAGTTCTTTTTCAAAACGGCCCGCAAGCTTATGAAGCACTTTTACCGTCTGTATTCCGCCCTGGCTGTGCCCCACAATTATGGGCCTCAACCCCTCCTTCTCGTAATACCATGCGAGCATGCCCGCAAGTTTACCGCTGTTTTCATAACAACTGTATGAATAAGAGCCGTCAGCCGGGTTGCGTATTTTATCTTCCGGATAACCCATAAGGATGAGGAATTTCGAGAAGGATTCCATTAAAAGAAAGACAGGGTATATCCCCCCGTGTATGTTCATGATCCTGGGCGCGGGGGTCCGGAATAAGACCTCGTTTATGTCTTTACCGCTGACTGATACGGGGTCAAGCGCCAGTATTTTTTCTTCGAGGTCGGCCGGCAGGTTTATACTGCGTAGTACAGTACCCTTTTCAAGAGGTATCTCATAGGTCGGCAACCGGTAAGCGTATTCATGCGTGACGCAGCCGCCGGCAAAGACGGTAAAGATTACAAGATATAGCAGAACTGAAAGTTTTTTCCCCATTTTATCGCAATAATATGTTAAAAGCGGTCCGAGCGCCATCCTTGCTTAATGTGTTATCTCTGATAAACATTTTGAAAAATCTGAAAGGATTTTTTCAACGTCCGCTTCAGAAAATACCGTGTGTCTGTAACTTGCGCCTATAGTTATCATGTCGTTCACTGTGGTAAATGAGAAGACAAGCGGCGTTGCCTGCCCGGTGGATACGGCCCGTAAATAGAATCCGGGGACTTCCCCTCCGGATGAGGGCCATACTGTATTCAGGTTTACGTTGGTTATCCCGCCCCAGACAGGATTGTACTTCGAGTAAAAGATTTTTTTCCGGTTTCTGAAAAGGCCGCGTGCAAGGATGAGCGCCCCCCGCATCTCGAAGATCGTTCTCAGAAAGAGTTTATATTTTTTTGTTTTCATCGTCTGGAGGCGCACGTCTCTTGCCAGTTGTCTGAGCTCGATGCCTTCAGACACGGAATGCGTTACATTAAAATAACTCAGGAAAAGACCGAATACGCCGGCATCTACTGATAAATCCTTTCTGACGTTAATGATTGACGCAAGCGAAATGTGCTTCCGCCTCGCCGCCCGCAGACGTTCTGAAGCCAGGGGGGCCACTGATTTCAGAAGGATTGCAAGGAAAAGGTCATTGACTGTCAACTCCCATTCTTTTGCGGCGCGAATGATCGAATGATACTGTGAAGGCTGTATAGAGAAACAGGAAAACCCGATACCTGTGTCATTATGGTCCCGGTATACGGGCCTGAAAGATTTTCTCATGTGCGATACATGCTCAGGGAAGGTTAACAGCCATCCGGCAAGATACTTCAAATTAAAAGGCATCATGTTGCCGTATGCCTTCGGATAAAGAATAAATAACGGAGATGTTTCCGGCATTTTCCCTTCAGCATAAAAAGATACGAGGTTTTTAATAAGTGGGATGATCGAATCGGCGCCTGCAATAAGGTGAAAATAAACAAGGCCGAGATAGAAACCGCTCTCTTTCGGTATGGCAAAGAACCTGAAGGGCGTTATCCCGCCTGTTGTCGCAAAAGACAGGTTCAGGTGTTTCCGGATTTCCCGGCTGAGGGCGGAAGACGGCTCGTTGCTCTTTACAACGGTTATTTCAACGTCCGAACGGCCGCCTTTGTATTCATAGAGTTTTCTACTCCGGTCAATCACAAGGTTTACAAGGCCGAGCTTTTCCAGGAGGCGGTCTATAACATTTTTTAATTGCGCAACTCTCAGGGGCCCTTTCATTTCAACAACATGGACGGCATTATAAGGGTGTATTTCATTCCACAGCAATACGGTCCTCTGAAAGATATTTAATTTCACTTGCATGTTAATTCGTATTTAATAATTCTTTAAATTCTACCATGAGAAGAATAAAATTGGTTTGACTGTAATTTCAGATGAAATGATATAATTGTGGTAAGATAAGGCGAAAGCGATGACTGTTATTTCTTCGAGATTGTGTAAACGTCATTTAATGTATTGAATATCGTTATGAAGAGCATGGAATATATATATAACCGGGTTGAAGGCAAAAAAACCGACTACCTTGATTACAATTTCACCCAGACCGAAAACAGCGCCTTCAAGAGTTTTTTCGATCTTGCCCAGGAGCTTGACAATATCGAGGATTTTTATAATCTCTGTGTCGCTATCCCGAAGAGTTTCTTTGACGTGGAGGCGCGCCTTTATATAGTTGAGCCCAAACTGAATGCCCTGATGCTTGTCGCGAAGACTGAAAACGGCGGGCTTGCGCTGCATACGCCTCCTCCGGAGGACGTAAGACCAGGCGATCAGCCGTATTATACATCGAGGAACAGCCTCATCTTAACTATAAGGGGGAAAGAGCCCCTGATAGACCAGCTCCCTTTCGAAATCCAGGATGATGTGCTGGGACTGCTGGAAATATATTCAGTTATGACCATTGACAAGCACCGGGAGATGTTTTTTCAGAAATACGCCAACCGCATCGGGTTCAATATCCACAACAGGTTTCTCGTTGAGAAAAATATCGAGCATCTGAGATTTATCCGCTCCCTTGTGGCTGATATCGAACACAATATCATTGTCCCAAACATGGTATACAAGCTGTTTCTGAGGGGACTTAAGAGAAAGATCATAAAGAATATCGAGATGGAAAAAGTCTTTGCCGAGAAATCTTCCGCCGGTCAGTGTGATGAAGATTGCATGAAAAATTTTTTAAAGGAAATAAGCGATGTAAACCAGGGGTTGACCTCGGAGCTTGAGAATATTGAGAAACATTACAGGAACATGAGTCTGTTTATTGAGACCCTGTTCCGGAAGAGCCATTTTGACCAGGGCCGCCTGACGCCCCGCACCAAGCCCTGCGATATGCTTAAAGACGTTGTTCAGCCTCAGCTTGAGCGGTATGTCGAGCAGTTCAGGAAAATGGGTATAACAGTGAACGACCGCCTGAGCGGCATCCCCGAGGCCGAGATTATAACTGTCGTTGACGTCGGTCTGATAGCCCAGGTGTACGCCAACCTGTTTTCCAATGCCGTGAAATACACCCAGGCTGTCACGACAGATTCAGGTGAGACGGTAAAATACATAACTTACGGGCATCAGGTTATAAGGGACTATTTCGGCGCCGGAAAGGACGGAATCAAATATAATGTCTTCAGCACCGGGCCGCATATCCCGCCGGAAGATCGTGAAAAATTATTTGACGAAGGTTACCGCGGGAGTAATATTTCAAGCCAGCCCGGGACCGGACACGGCCTTTCGTTCATCAAGAACGCCGTCGAGATACACGGCGGGGTGGTCGGGTATGAGTCTACCCAGTACGGGAACAATTTTTATTTTATCCTCCCCATGTCCTGATGGTCCCGCCTGCCTGTTTTTTTTTCTTGACTAATTGGGATGTTTTCAGTATCTTTGAGCTGTGACAGCGAACGAGAAAAGGAAGGCCGTCAGGGTCGCCAGGCGGCTGGAAGTCAAATTTAACGCTGCTGCGGAGAATACAGCCATAACAAGCGACCTGTCGGAGAACGGCATGTTCATCGCTACCTGCAGGGGAATAGAGCCGGGCAGCACTATAGACATAAAGATGAACCTCCCGAGTTCAGAGGCCCTCTTTATAACGGGTACGGTCGTCAGAAACATAAAAACTGTTTCCGGGCCTGACGCCTCAAAACAAAAGGGGATGGGAGTTGAGCTCATAACGCCGCCGCCGGACTATATCGATTATATCCATTCCCTCCTTGAGTAACTGACAGTCATCTGTTATCAGCAAAGTTGCAAAGGGTTGTATTGAATCCGTCAGGTATTCTATAATTACAGTCGCTGTATAATTGATAGTAAGTTATGCCGAAGTGGTGGAACTGGTAGACACGCACGTTTGAGGGGCGTGTGGAGCAATCCATGCGGGTTCGAGTCCCGCCTTCGGCACCATATCTGCCATGCCGATTTACGAATTTTATTGCGGTAAATGCAACACTGTTTATAACTTCTTTTCCAGAACGGTAAATACGGAAAAGGTCCCTGACTGCCCCCGGTGTAAAGGTATCAAATTGACCCGCAGGATGTCCCTCTTTGCTTCCGTGTCCGGGAAAAAAGAAAGCGGTGAAGCGGATGCCGCGATGCCGGGCTTCGATGAAGCGAAAATGGGAAAGGCCATGGCCATGCTTGAAAAGGAAGCAGGCGGGATTAATCAGGAGGACCCGCGTCAGGCAGCAGCGCTGATGAGGAAGCTTTCGGATGCGACGGGTATCTCAATGGGCTCCGGGATGGAAGAGGCCCTCCGCCGCCTCGAAAGGGGAGAAGACCCTGAAAAGATCGAGGCGGAGATGGGCGATCTGATCGAGGGGGAGGAGCCGTTCGCTCTTGAAGACAAAGGGAAGAAGGGCGTCAGTAGGCAAAAGGCCAAAGTGGATGAGAAGCTTTATGAGCTGTAAAAGAACGAGGGGCAATAGGCGATGGGTAATAGGCTATGGGAAAAGATTTATTCTTATCGCCTATAATCTAAAATCCGCGCTGTCTGGTTATCTCATGGCAGAAAATGGCGGCTGCCATGGCGACATTCAGTGACAATTGCGCGCCTTTCATGGGGAGCGTGACTTTCAGGTCGAGATGCTTTTGAATGCCGTGGCGGACCCCTTTCCCCTCTGAACCAAGGATGAGACAGAGCGGAAAAGGGAGTGACACCCTGTTTATATCCTCTCCTCCCTCTACAACCGTGCCGACGGCCCAGTACCCCGCTTCTTTGGCCTTTAACAGGGCCTGTGAAAGGTTTGTCACCATAGAGACCGGGACATAATTCTCGCCCCCTGACGCGACGTGGATTACCGTTTCATTTACTTCGCATGACCCGTGTTCCGGTATTACTACCGCGAAACCTCCCAGGCACGCGGCTGTTCTCATGATGGAGCCCAGGTTATGGGGGTCATTCAGGCTGTCGAGAAAAATAAAAACCGGACGCTCCTTTTCAGGGAGGCGCAGTAGTTTTTCGAAAGGGGTGTAAATGTATTTATCAATTTCAGCAACAATGCCCTGCAGACGGTCGGCGGGTTTGATTCTCAGAAGTCCTTTCTCATCTGTGCGGCTGACCTGGATGCTTGCGGCGCTGATGGCCTTTTCAATCTCAGGGTCTTTAAAATTGTCCTGTAGAAATATCCTTCTTATACTCGGGGAATCAGCGTTCAGCCGCTCCATTACAGAATTTTTGCCGTAAAGATACATCCTGTTTTTGGCCAATTATGCCTCCGGTATTGCAACTGGGTTCACCATGAATTTTCAAAAGGCAATTGTATATCGATCACTTTTCTGAAACTCTTCCTGTGGATTAAACAGGGGCCGTATTTATTAATACACTCCATATGTTCTTTTGTGGAATATCCTTTATGGTCCCTGAAATTATAAACAGGATATTCTTCATGATAGTCATGCATGATGTCGTCCCGCACGACCTTCGCAATGATTGACGCCGCGGCTATGGAGGCGCTGACGGATTCGCCTTTAATCATTGACTGCTGACTGATGGGGACGTCTTCAAGCCTGACGGCGTCTATCAGGAGAATATGCGGTTTTATCAGCAAATCTTCGACGGCCTTTTTCATGGCGAGTTTTGTTGATTCAAGTATATTGATTTTGTCGATTACATCAGGCCCGACTATTCCTACGCCAATGGATACGGCACTGCCGGCTATCTTCCAGAAAAGCGCTTTCCTCACGCGTTCGTCCGGTATTTTTTTCGAGTCCCTGAGTTTGTCTATAACGACCCCGGCAGGAAGTATCACGGCAGACGCAACCACAGGTCCTGCCAGAGGACCTCTGCCTGCTTCATCTATTCCGGCGACGATCGGGTATTTCCTGCGGATTTCTTCGTCGTATTTGAAGATGGAAGGCAAATTTTCTATCTCTTACTGCTGCTGTGGCTGGCTGAAAGCCTTGTCCTTGACCTTTGTAGCGGCTTTGCCCTTCTTTCCCCTGAGGTAGTACAGTTTGGCCCTTCTTACGCGTCCCTGTTTGACGACTTTAATATCTTCGATCAAAGGGGAGTGGAGCGGGAAAATCTTTTCAACTCCGATACCGTAGGAAATCTTCCTTACCATGAAAGTCTCACGGGTCCCGGTCCCTTTCCTGCCGATGACGACTCCGGTGAATGTCTGGATCCTTTCCTTCTCTCCTTCTCTTATCTTCATGTTTACACTGACAGTGTCTCCTACCCTGAAATCAGGAATATCTTTTTTGTACCCCTCTTCAACTACTCTTACTGCGTTCATACCTGTTCCTCCTCTATTTCTTTAAGTATTTTTTTGTCCATATCTGTCAAGTGGACCTTATCTATAAGGTCCGGTCTCACCTTCACCGTTTTTCTCAGGGCCTCTTTTCTCCGCCAGAGCATTATCTCCCTGTGGTTGCCGGAGACAAGGACTTCCGGCACCTTCATCCCCCTGAACTCCCTCGGCCTTGTATAATGCGGGTAATCCAGCAATCCCCACGAAAACGATTCGTCCTCCGCGGACTTCTCATCGCCGAGAGCGCCGGGGACCAGCCTTGTTACCGCGTCAATGATGACAAGCGCCGCGAGTTCTCCTCCGGTTATTACATAATCTCCGATAGATACTTCTTCATCCACAAGGGTCCTTACCCGTTCATCAATTCCCTCATAGCGTCCGCAGATAAATACAAAGCGCTGCTTTTCCCGGGAATAATCCTCAGCAGTCCTCTGGGTAAAAGTCTTTCCCTGAGGACTTAAAAGGACCACTTTTCTCGGCGCTCCGTCTTCTTTCAGAAAATCAAGCGCCCGGAAAACCGGTTCGGGTTTAAACACCATGCCCGCCCCCCCTCCGTAGGGGCTGTCATCGACTGTCCTGTGCGGGCCTGATGCAAAGTCTCTTATATTATAAAGGCTTACTTCAAGCAGTTTTTTGTCGCGCGCCCTCTTAAGAATGCTTTCGTTCAGACAGGCCGTCAGTATATCAGGGAAAAGCGTCAGTACGTCGCATTTCATTCAGAAAATTATAAGCCTTCGAGATGCTTAGGTTATATGCCTGAGATTTTCAAAAGTTTCTTCACAACGGACGTCGGCTGCGCTCCATGACCAAGCCAGTACCGGGCCCTTTCAGGATTTATCTTGACCTCAGAAGGGGTTTTCATAGGGTCGTAAGTCCCTATTATTTCCAGGAACGGCCCGTCTCTTCTGACCCTTGATTCAGCAACGATAACCCTGTAAAAGGGCTTCTTTTTTGCTCCTTTTCTTGTCAATCTTATCTTTACCAAATTAACTCCTCCATATAAAAATCAAATAATTTTACTGATAAAGGATACAAAATTCGGGACATAAAATACAAGGCTCGGCAGGTTATACTCAAAATTTGAACTGGGGCATCCTGAATTTTCCGCTCTTAACCCTCTTCAGCATCTTTTTCATTTCCATATGCTGCTTCATCAGCCTGTTTACGTCGGCAACGCTGGTCCCGCTGCCGTCTGCAACCCTTTTTTTACGGCTGCCGTTCAGGATGACAGAATTCTTTCTTTCAGGCATTGTCATTGAATTGATGATCGCCTCTATCCTGGCAAACGCCCTGTCGTCGATATTTATCCCTTTTATCTGCTTGCCGAGCCCCGGGATCATGCCGAGGATGTTTTCAAGGGGACCCATCTTCTTGATCTGTTTAATCTGGTTTTTAAGGTCTTCAAAGGTAAAGCTGTCTTTTCTGAGTTTCTCTTCCAGTTTAAGCGCTTCTTCCATATCGACAGCTTCCTGCGCCTTTTCAACAAGAGTTACCACATCTCCCATTCCCAGGATCCTTGAAGCCATTCTCTCTGGATGGAACGGTTCAAGAAAGTCGATCTTTTCGCCTACGCCGATTAATTTAACAGGTTTCCCGGTTACAGAAGAAATAGACAGCGCGGCCCCGCCGCGCGCGTCCCCATCCATTTTTGTAAGGATGACCCCATCGATGTCAAGTCTGTCATTAAAAGATTTTGCGATATTTACGGCATCCTGTCCGGTCATGGCGTCGGCAACCAGGAGGATTTCTTTCGGCTTCGCTGTTTTTTTCAGCTCCTCAAGCTCCTCCATTAACTGTTCATCCATATGGAGTCTGCCGGCGGTGTCAAGTATTACAACATCTCTGCCTTCCCTGTTTGCCTTCTGGAGCGCTTCCGGGAAAATCCTCACCGGGTCGTCGCCCGGTCCTGTTGCGTAAACAGGCACGTCAATCTGCGCGCCAAGTGATTTTAACTGGTCGATTGCAGCCGGTCTTCCTGTATCCAGGGCCACAAGCATGGGTCTTCTTCCGTCTTTTTTAAAATTGTTTGCCAGTTTTGCGGAAGTTGTTGTTTTGCCGGAGCCGTGAAGACCCACAAGCATAAGGATAGTAGGGGGGTTCGGGGCGAGGTTGATCTTGCGGAGTCCGTCGCCCATGAGGGCGCAAAGCTCATCATGGACAATCTTTACGACCTGCTGCCCCGGGGTAATACTTTCAATCACTTCCTTGCCGACAGCCCGCTGCTTTACCTTTTCAGTAAAGTCTTTCACTACCTTGAAGTTGACGTCAGCCTCAAGGAGCGCCATCCTGATTTCCTTCATGGCCGCGGCAACGTCTTCTTCCCTCAACAGGCCACGGCCCTTCAGTTTCTTGAATATGCCTTCTAATTTTTCTGATAATGCATCGAACACTTGAACCCTCGGCCCCTTGAACCCTTCTTAAAAATTTTCCTCTATATACTTCACCGCGGACATGGCGGCGGTGGCGCCTTCTCCAACGGCAGTAGTTATCTGCTTTAACGGCTTACTCCTCACGTCGCCGGCAGCGAATATGCCGGGTGCGGAAGTCGACATATTTTCATCAGTAGTGATGTAATTGTCCCCGTTTATGTCAACCAGTCCTTTAAGGAATTCGGTATTCGGATTGTAGCCGATATAAATAAAAATACCATGTACATCAATTACCGACTTTTCCCCTGTTTTGATATTGCTGATATGCAGGGCGCTGACTCCATCGTCGCCGGCAATTTTTTCCACGACCGAATCCCATATGAATTTTATTCTGGGATTTGAAAAAGCCCTCTCCTGGAGTATTTTTTCAGACCTGAGTTTATCTCTCCTGTGAATAACGTAAACGATTTCGGCGAATTTGGTCAGGAATATCGCTTCCTGAACAGCGGAATCACCTCCGCCGACAACGGCAATTTTCCTGCCTCTGTAAAAAGCCCCGTCACAGGTGGCGCAATATGAAACACCCTTTCCCCTGAACTTGTCTTCGCCTTCTATTTTCAGCAGTCGTGGATGAGCTCCGGTGGTGAGTATGATGCTTTTAGCCTCATAACGCGTTCCGTCATCGAGGGTTATGTTTTTAATCTTCCCGTTAAGGGATATGTCGACGACAGCGCCCTGGATTATTTCAAGCCCGAACTTTACCGCCTGGGCTTCCATCTTCCGGGCCAGCTCGGCGCCCTGGACCCCCTCTTCAAACCCCGGATAATTCTCCACCCATTCGGTGGTTGTAACCAGTCCGCCCGGCAGACCTTTTTCAATAAGCAGGCTTTTGAGCCGGGCCCTTGACGCGTAAAGCCCTGCTGTAAGACCTGCCGGGCCTCCTCCGATAATTACAACGTCGTAATTCATTGATTACATCAGGGATTCTATCTTTGATTTAAGCTGTGCCTTCGGCACGGCGCCGACGACCTGGTCCAGTATTTTACCGTCTTTAAAAAATATAAGGGTGGGGATGCCTCTGATATTGTGGCGGCTGGCAATATCCGGGTTTTCATCCGTGTTTACTTTCGCGAAAGTGACCTTGCCGGCATACTCTTTCGCAAGCTCTTCTATAACTGGAGCAACTATTTTGCAGGGGCCGCACCATGTGGCCCAGAAATCTACCATGACAAGGCCGGTTGATTTTACTGTCTGGTCAAAAGATTCAGCCGTAAGATTTTTCACCGCATCCGACATGAATGTATCCTCCTCAAAGAGTTATTTACAAGTAATAATTATATTCCCCCTGAAACTTCTTTGTCAATTTTTTGCAAAAATGACGCCTTATCGTGATATTATTTTATTTGAAAGGGGTTAAAATGCAAAAAATCTTTACATTGGGGACGGATTTGCGTACTCCGGAAGATTTCATCGAAATAATCAATTCATACAATATAGAGGTTGTCGTGGACGTGAGAAGTTACCCGGTAAGTAAATTAGACCACTTCAGGAGAACTAACCTTGAGCTTCTGTTAAAGAAAGAGATGCTTGAATACCATTATTCAGGCAACGAGCTGGGGGGGTTCAGAAAAAGCGGTTATGAAAATTATACCCATACGCCTGAATTTGAAAACGGCATAACCATGCTTGAAAGAATCGCGTCGGCAAAGATATCGGTCATCATATGCGCTGAGCGGTTCCCCTGGAAGTGTCACAGAAGATTCATTGCGCGCGCGCTGCAGGGCAGGGGGTGGGTTGTCGAACATATTATTGATAAAGGGAAGGTTTGGGCGCCGAAGCAGTTGAGGGGCGCCGTCAGTGAGTAAAAAAAGACCGGGTATGTTAAAATCCGGTTCATTTTTTTAAAAGTTTAAGGGAGGATCGAATGGCAGAAATAAAAAACCGCGAAGAAAGACCGTTGCCGGGGATAGAATATTCAGAAATTTTCATACCTGATGAAAACGATATCGGCACAGGGACTTTTACGACAGTCCTTGAGCAAAAGGCGTTGGCAAAGATCAACCCGATAATGAGCTCGATTATAAACGCGCCCGAATTTCAGTTGATCGTAAATATTAATTCCGCGGAGGAAGAAACAACGGTCCTCCTCGGCAAAGCCGACAACACGCCTGCGGTCTCGCGCAAGGTGTTCACCATACCGGAGGACACCAAAATACATGAACCGCATAACTTCAAAGTGTTTTTCAGCGGCTGGAACATCACGGCGCTGGAGCTGGACGGGAATGCGTTGGAGGCAGCGGGATAAAGCTGTCCCTTCTTTGTCCCCGATAAACATATCTTTCCTGTCCACTTTTTTACCTTTGCCGGACAAATAACGATTTTTCTTGACAGCCCACATATCGGTTGTGGTATAAAATCGCATCACGTCTTAAGATCAGTTTTTCGGGAATTACAGTTTTCTGTGAGAGGGAGAAGACTGTATGGGGACTGAAGAATCCGGGCATCAATCCTTTTGAATCTTGAATTTCAAATTTTCAATTTTTAAATTCCGGTTGGGCCGGGCAGGAGGGGAAGATGAAGAAGGGGCTATCGCTTTTAATAATTGTTTTGTCAGCCGTATTGCTGCTTTGTGGCAAGACCGGCAAGACCGGTGTCAGGTCTTTGATTTTAGAATTTTAATATAAGGCCTTACCAAACAAGACCAGAAAATTTTGAAATAAACGGCTCAAGCGTATAGAATATTACATCTTTCAATTTCAAAGGGGGATATGGAAAGATGGCAAGACCGTTGCGTATTGAATACGAGGGAGCGGTGTATCATGTGACGGCAAGAGGTAATGAGCGTAAGGCGATTTTCAAAGAAGACCCGGATCGCAGTCTGTTTCTGGACATTCTGTATAAGGCAAACAAGAGATATAACATTCTGTGTCATGCCTATTGTTTGATGGATAATCACTACCATCTGATTATGGAAACGCCTGAAGGGAACCTGTCAAAAGGGATGAGGCAGCTAAATGGCGTGTACACTCTGATGTTCAATAAAGAGCACAGGCGGGTGGGGCATATTTTTCAGGGCAGATATAAAGCGATATTAATTCAGAAGGAGAGCCATTTGCTTGAAGTATGCAGATATGTTGTATTAAACCCGGTAAGGGCACGGGCGGTAGAAAAGCCTGAGGAATGGAAGTGGAGCAGTTATCAGGCAACATCCGGGAAAAGCAAGCCGCATGAGTGTCTGAGTAGGGACTGGATACTCGGGCAATTTGCAGAGAGCAGGATGGCGGCGCAGAAGAGATATGAAGACTTTGTGATGGCAGGCATAGGAGAAAATGGAATCTGGAAAAAGGTCAAGGGCCAGAGTCTTTTGGGAGATGATGATTTTGTCGATACTTTGATCACGTATGTAAAAGGATATGAAGAAATGGTGGAAATTCCTAAAGTCCAAAGATATATGAGCAGGCCGGAGATGAGGGAATTATTTAAAGAGACTGTTTTTAATAACAGGCAATCCAGAAATAAAAAGATTTTGGAAGCCGTATACAAATATGGTTATACACAGAAGGAAGTCGCTGACTATCTGGGGAAGCATTATACTACGATAAGCGGGATAATCGGCAAAATTCTAAAATCAAAGACCTGACACCGATTCCCGTGACGGAGTTGTTGGAGGCGCAGCGGGCGGAGCGGGCGGAGCGGGGGCAGGTGGTGTTACCGGCGGATTGATTTCTCTCGGTGTTCCTAATGCTATTGCCGCAGCAGGTGGCGGTTATGCTTCTGGTTATGCTCAGTGCGGCGGCAGATGTGCTGGTGAGGGTGCACTATATTCATTCGGTGGAGCAGTTCTGCATAATGCGTTGACGATTGCTGGTGTTGGGGCTGATGGTACGGTGCCGGTGGATGAAATGTATAAACCGGATAGATTGACGTTTATGCAGTCCCAGAATAACACCTATTTAACAACCCATAGTTTCCATGGTGTTGATGACATCTTGTGGAACTTTATCGCCTTAATTGGAAATGGTTCTTCCCACACCTGGCATACTCAAGACTCTCAATATGTACCAGAAGGGAGTTACTATAGACATGTTCAAAGTAATGTTCCTTATCCTGCCGGTGCAGAAGCCTACAATCATAAAGTCGGGAATATTTTTACAAGCAGAACGGGATTTAATCTTTTCAATAACAATTGCACGACGAGATTTGGATATATGCATCCAGCGTCATATTATTCCAATTATAATTATCCTGGGCAGGGAGCTTATTGGTGGGGGTGGTAAATGCAGGGAAAACATTTACTACAGTATATAATAACGATATACCTAAGTTTACTATTTCTTTTGAATGGCTGTGCGATGGCAAGTAAACTGTATCCTCTTCCTGAAACTGGCGTGAAAGTAATAGGAGACAAGATTTATCACAATGATAAACCTTTTGCAGAACTTCGTTATTACTTCAGTGCTGAATTATCCAAAAACTCAGGGGAAGCCTATTTATTTCGTTCACATATTCAACACCGAGGATTTGCTATGTATTACTTTAGCGAAAATAAGCTTGTTTGGATATTTCCAGAAAGAGGACTTGAGGCCGATATCGAAAAAGGACATTATTCTGCACGCGGTCAGAGCGATGGCTATTTTGGTTGGGTATTTGATATTAAAATTTCCGAAGACGGAAAATACGTTTATTACAAAACATCGGGAATGTTTTTTGATTCATCGCATAAATACTTAGTTGAATATGGCGTGTCGAAATAATCGGTTTTCCCTGATCAGCCGAAGAAGCGTTCATAATCGTCATGGCTGCCGATCCAGAACCAGGTCACGGTGTCATTGTCCATGATGCCAATGGCCCTGTAGCCAACAACAACCGTTCCGGTGTCAAAGCTTCAATATACATTAAAAAGCAAAGCTCATAAAGAACTTTTAAGAAAATAAGGCTTAAATGGGACATGGGCTAAATGTATAATGAAGCTTTGACACCGATTTTTGCGACTTTTCAAAATCTTTTAGATTCCTGTGAAGGATGGAGACGACAATTACAGAGTCTATCTAATTTTATATCTCCTCTTGAGGATATCCCGTTCTTTTACTGCAAAATCAAAATATTTTCTCAGAGTAATGGATTCATACCTGTGTCTTACAAAAGGTTTTTTATCAATCAGGATTTTTCTGTTTTGCAGAACCCTTCCGGTAAGGCTGATTGGTGAAGTGTTGAGAATTACAAGGTCGACTTCTTCAGTGCCGAGAAAAGCCGTTAATTTGGCGAACAAGGCGAGATAGTCCGGACTTTTAAAATCCTTTACGTAAACAGCAATGTCGATATCACTAAGCGGACTTGTTCGTTCCTTTAGAATGCCTCCGAAAAGATAAGCAAAGACGATGTCAGGCTCATTTTTGAAAAAATCAGATAGAGAGCTGATCTTTTAATGGATATTTTCCGGGAGCTTCTTAAACCGTATCATGCTCTAAAAACAGCATAAAGACGGGTGTTTTGCAAAAAAGATTTATTTTGTCTTTATAATCTGCTATTCAAAAAAACTCGGCCCTATCTCTTCCTCAACGCCTCTTCAACCGTCTTGATCGCGCAGAACTCTCCGCACATGCTGCAAACGTGTGATTCAGTCGGGGGGACTTCCGCGCGCCACTGTCTGACCTTATCGGGATTAAGGCTCAATGCTATTTGACCATTCCAGTCAAGGGCCTTTCTCCTTTTCGCCATTTCGATGTCGATGTCGATCGCGCCCTTGACGCCCTTCGCGATATCAGCGGCGTGGGCCGCTATTTTTGACGCGATGACCCCTTCTTTTACGTCTTCGATATTCGGAAGTCTGATGTGTTCCGACGGAGTCACGTAACAGAGAAAATCAGCGCCTGCCGCCCCCGCAATTGCTCCACCAATGGCTGCGGCGATGTGGTCATACCCCATCGCTATGTCCGTCACGAGCGGTCCGAGAACATAGAACGGCGCGCCTTTGCAAATCTCCTTCTGTAATTTGATATTGAGCTCAACCTGGTTCAGGGGCACATGACCGGGGCCTTCGATTATAACCTGCACCCCTGCCTCTACTGCTTTGTCTCTCAGTTCCCCAAGCGTTAAAAGCTCATCAAGCTGAGTTCTGTCCGTGGCATCCGCGAGACACCCGGGACGGGCGCCGTCGCCGAGACTCAATGTGAGGTCATATTTTCTCGCAAGCTCAAGGAGCCTGTCATACTGTTCATACAGGGGGTTTTCCCTGTCATTGTAAATCATCCACTCGACAAGGAACGCTCCGCCCCTGCTTACAATATCAAGTATCCTTCCTTCCTCCCGGAGCGTCTGTATGGTCTTTCTGGTAAGCCCGCAGTGGACGGTCACAAAATCAACACCCTGCTCCGCGTGTTCTTCAATGATTGTAAAGAGATCGTCAGAGCTCATCCTGGAGATTGAGCCTCTCTCTCCGGCAGCCTTTGCAACCGCTTCATAGATTGGAACGGTCCCAACCGCGACAGGCGATTTTCTGAGGAGAAGTTTTCTGATGTCCTTTATCGGACCGCCTGTTGAAAGGTCCATCACCGCGTCAGCCCCGTATTTCACCAGAACATCGAGCTTCTCCATCTCATCGTCAAGAGAAATTTTGTCCCTTGACGTCCCGATATTCGCGTTTATCTTCGTCTTCAACCCTCTGCCTATGCCGAGAGGTTTTATGTCATGAAATGCGTTCCTCGATATGACACTGACGCCGGATGCAATGTCCTGAGAAAGCTGCTCAGGTCCAATGCCCTCATCGAGAGCCACCTGCTTCACTTCATCGGTAATTATGCCTTTCCGAGCAAGGTCGATTCGCGTATGCTGCAAAGATTTGTTCATTGGTAATCTCCTGTTTTATCTTTTTAAAAATTCCCCTTTTACTGTTTCTCTCGCTTTCTCCCTTATATCCTCCGCTCCGAATATCTCCGATATCATCGCAATGCCGTAAGCTCCTGCTTCCTTCGCTTCCTTAATTTTATTGTTTTTTATCCCGCCGATTGCGAAGACCGGGATATTTACTTTGCCGCAAACAGTTTTCAAAATATCTATCCCTACGGGCTTGCCGTATTTCAACTTTGACGGGGTCCTGTAAACCGGACCGAGGGTTATAAAATCCGCTCTTGCCTTCTCCGCTTCTTTTGCCTCTTTCAATGAATGCGTCGAAACGCCGATCATCAGCTTATCTTTCACAACCCTCCTCACCGCGTCCGCGGGGATGCTGTTTTGTGTCAATTGAACTCCGTCCGCGCCGGCAGCAAGAGCGATATCAAACCGGTCGTTGATAAACAGTCTCGCGTTGTATTTTTCAGTAAGTTTTCTCATCTTATGTGCCAGTGTTAACAGCTCGCGGGTCCCCAGGTCTTTTTCTCTTAGTTGAATTGCCCTTACACCGCCTTTCAGCGCCTTTTCAACAGAAGCGGTCAGCGAATAGCGGTCAGCGGTCAGCTTTCTGTCGGTGATGAGATATAGTCTAAAATCAATCATTGATAATGTTTCAAATCCTTATGCCCTACACCCTGTCTTTAAAGCATTCCCTCAATCGGGCTGCTTGCCGTAGCGTAAAGTTTTCTTGGAATTCTTCCCGCCTTATACGCGAGGCGGCCGGCGATGACGGCGTGCTTCATGGCCTCAGCCATTGCAACCGGCTCCTTCGCCCCTGCAATCGCCGTATTCAGTAATACCGCGTCACATCCCAGCTCCATGGCAACTGCAACATCCGAAGCGGTCCCCACGCCGGCGTCGACGACAATAGGGACTTTTGCCTGCTCAAGTATTATTTTCAGGTTATAGGGGTTTCGTATTCCAAGCCCTGAACCAATCGGCGCGGCAAGAGGCATCACAGCGGATGCGCCGGCGTCCACAAGTCTCAATGCCATGACAGGATCATCGTTTATGTATGGAAGCACAATAAAGCCTTCTTTCGCCAGTATCTCCGTTGCCTTAAGAGTCGCGCAGGTATCAGGGAACAGGGTTTTTTCGTCCCCGATGACCTCCAGTTTGATGAGGTCGGAGATGCCGGTTTCCCTCGCGAGCCTTGCGTATCTCAACGCGTCCTCCATGGTATAACAGCCTGCTGTATTCGGCAGTATTTTGTATCTTTTCGGATCAATGTAATCCAGGAGGTTTTCAGATCTTTTGTCAAATATGTTTGTTCTTCTGACCGCGACTGTAACAACATCGGCCCCTGACGCCTCGATTGCCTTCGCTGTTTCTTCGAAATCTTTATACTTTCCAGTCCCGACCCAGAGACGGGATTTGAATTCAATGCCTCTGATTATTAATTTGTCGTTTGCCAACATTTATCCTCCTCCCACAAAATTCACGATTTCAACAGAATCACCGTCCTGCAGGACATGATTGGAGAAATTGCACTTCTTGATAATATTCAGATTAATTTCAACTGCAACACGCGCTGGTTCAATCTGCAATGTTTTCAGTAAATCGGCAACCGTGCTGCCGTCCTTAATTTCCGAATCTGTTCCGTTTAATTTCAGTTTCATAATTTAGCTATAAGCTGATAGCTGTAAGCTGTCAGCTAAATATGCACGTCCCTTTTCCCTTCCTCAATCAACTTAAATTTCTCTGCAAGACCGTTGCTGCTTCTTTTTATTTCACGGCCCAGCATCTGCTTCAATTGCTCCTTTACCTCCCCTGAAGCGGAATCCTCGGCATACTCCTTCAGAGACAGGAGTGCGTTTTCCCGACAAAAGTTTTTCATGGTTTCTTTTTCCGCGAGAAGTCTGAAACTCTCTCCGCTTCTGCCTTCCCGGTAACACGCGGTGCATAGACTCGGCACAAGACCGAGGCTGATTATCTTCCCGATAACTTCTTCGAGACTCCTCCTGTCTCCTACTTCAAACTGTTCAGTGTCTCCGTTCCCGATGTATCCCCAGGGGCTCGTCTTTGAGCCTGCGGATATCTGGGACGCGCCCGTCTGTATCAACTCGTCTCTGAGTCCTGACGGCTCCCTCGTTGAAATGACTACGCCGACATAGGGCAGGGCAAGTCTGTAAATTGCGACGATCTTCCTGAAATCTTCATCAGAAACTTTAAAGCGTGAATTATGCGCTGCCGAACCCTGCGCAGGCTGAAGCCGGGGGACCGAAAGTGTGTGAGGCCCGAATCCATACTTGTTTATCAACCGCCTGCTGTGCGCGATCAGGGCCCCGACTTCCCACCGCCAGTCATAAAGACCGAGGAGCACGCCCATGCCGACGTCCTTAAAACCTGCCTCAATCGCCCTGTCCATAACATTGAGCCGCCACGCATAGTCTGCCTTTGCTCCTTTCCGGTGCATATGCCGGTAGGTCGGGATGTGATAGGTTTCCTGAAAACACTGGTAGACTCCTATGCCGCATTCTTTTAATCTCCTGAAATCCTCCACGCTCATGGGAGCCGTATTGGCGTGAAGGATGCGGATGTCGGTATTTTTATAGACCGCGTTCACAGACTGCTCGATATAATCGATTCCGGCGAGTTTCGGGTGTTCGCTTGCCACAAGGAGCAGTCTTTTATAACCTCTGCCGGACAAGAGCTTCGCCTCTTCCACCGTTTCATTTATGCTAAGGGTCTTTCTCCTCGCGTCTCTGTTGCCTGTCCTGAAACCGCAGTAAAGGCAGTCGTTAACGCATTCATTGGAAAGATAAAGCGGCGCAAAGAGCACAATCCTTTTCCCGTAAACCTTTTCTTTCACGATGCGGGCCGCGTTAAAGACCTCACCCCAGAGATCCTTATCTTCCAGCTCAAGGAGCGCCGACACCTCGGCAAGATTTAAAACTTGCAGGTCCAGTGACCTGGCGAGGATATCGCGGATGCGTGACGCGTAGGTCCTGCAAGTCATTTCTTCTTCCGCCTCTGTGGTTTATTATTCTTCATAAACAAAAAAACCGCATCCCCGTAAACATCTTCCCGGGAATGCGGTCAACGCTCTGCTTTTCCCTTTCCTTCGCCGGTATTATCCGGTTCAGGTTCAGAGGGTCATCCCGATACTCCGGGAACTCTCAGGCTCTGATGCCTCCCCTAGGGTAAGTTAAGTATACTTCCGTAAACAAAGACGTGTCAAGCAGCCCTCCTGAAGTGCTTAACTTATAAAGATAAAAATCCGAAAACAATATTCAGCAGGGCTTTGATTAAAATGGAAACATAAAATAGCGGGGAGGGTCCAATGAAAAGGCATAGCATTGTCGCGAGATTCAAGAACGGTTCGGTGGCAAAAGGGACAACCTTCGACTTTTCGCCGTTTAAGACTTTCTTTAACGTGGAAACGGAAAGCGGCGAAGATGTGGAAGTCGAGATAGAGAAGCTGAAGGCGCTGTTTTTTGTTAAACATAGCAGTGACGGAAGAAATAAGAGGCCCGGTTATAAAAATATGAGAGACCTGGGCGGCAAGAAAATTAAGGTCCACTTCCTCGACGGCGAAACAGTAATGGGATATTCCATGGAATACTGTCCTGATTTTCAGGGCCTTTTTGTTACCCCAGTGGACCCGGATGGGAACAATGAACGTATCTTTGTCACAACTTCGGCAATAGACAAAATAACATTCCTCTGAGCAAACGCGGACGGACCGTCTGAATGACGGCACTGTACCGGTGACTACTTGCGCTTCACTAAATTAAGCAGCCCGCCGGCAAGGATAATCTGTCTCTGTCTTTCAGACAGGCCGTGTTCAGCCTTATAGGTCACACCTGTGTTCACATCCCTGAACATGACCCCGGGAGATTCCCTTACGTCTTTCGCGAGAGAAGGGAATTCCATTTCAGCGTCCTGCTGCAGTGCGTCATAAACATCCGCGGGGACTGTAAGGGGAAGGATACCGAAGTTTATCAGGTTGTCCCTGTGGATACGGGCGAATGATTTTGCCAGGACAATCTTGATACCAAGATACATCGGCGCAATCGCGGCATGCTCCCTGCTTGAGCCCTGCCCGTAATTGTTCCCTCCCACAACTACACCGCCGCCTGCGCTCTTCGCCCTTGACGGAAATGAAGGATCAAGCTTTGAAAACACATACTCCGATATGGCGGGGATGTTCGATCTCAGGGGAAGAATCTTTGCGCCCGCGGGCATGATGTCGTCGGTGGTGACATTGTCTCCTACTTTCAGAATTATCTTTGCCGTCAGTGATTCCTCAAGCGCGCCCCTGACCGGCAGGGGTTTGATATTGGGTCCTCTCTCAACAACCACCTTATCGGATTTCTTTAAAGGCGGGACAATCATTGAGTCATCAACTGTGAATTTTTCAGGCAGCGCGACCCTTGCCCCCTGACCCTTGACCCAGTTTTTGGGGTCCGTTATCTTGCCTGTAATAGCGGAAACCGCCGCTGTTAAAGGACTGCACAGGTAAACTTTGTCATTTGCCGTGCCGCTTCTTCCGGGGAAGTTCCTGTTGAACGTCCTGAGTGAAACAGCTCCCGTGGGCGGGGCCTGTCCCATGCCGATGCAGGGGCCGCAGGCCGGTTCAAGCACCCTTGCGCCGGCGGAGATAATGTCTGCCAGCGCGCTGTCCTTTGTAATCATATGCAGCGCCTGCCGTGAACCGGGGCTTATCGTGAGGCTGACATCAGGGTGGACTTTGTGTTTTTTAAGTATCTTTGCCGCAAGTATCAGGTCCGCGTACGATGAATTGACGCAGCTCCCGATGCACACCTGTTTTACCGGCATACCTTCAACTTCTTTCACCCTCTTTACGTTATCAGGGCTTGAAGGGGCCGCAATCAGCGGTTCAAGTTTATCAAGTTCAATAATAACCTCTTCGTCATATCCTGCATCAGCATCTGCTTTGAGCTCTGTCCAGTCCGCCAGGCGCTTCTGCGCTTTCAGGAAAGCCCTGGTCTGTTCATCCGAGGGGAATACCGATGACGTCGCGCCGAGCTCGGCCCCCATATTGGTTATCGTCGCCCTTTCAGGCACTGTGAGGTTTTTTAATCCGTTGCCGCCGTACTCCATGATTTTCCCGACCCCGCCCTTTACAGTCAGGCGTCTGAGGACTTCAAGGATGATATCTTTCGCGGTAACGCCGTTTCTGAGCTTGCCGGTCAGTTTCACATGGACGACCTTCGGCATGACAAGATAAAACGGCTCTCCAGCCATAGCGAGCGCAACGTTCAAGCCTCCCGCGCCGATGGCCAGCATGCCGGCAGCGCCCGCGTTCGGCGTATGGCTGTCCGAACCGAGCAGGGTCTGCCCCGGTTTCGCGAACCGTTCAAGGTGCACCTGATGGCAGATACCGTTGCCGGGTCTTGAAAAATAAATACCGTATTTGGCTGCTATGGTCTGGAGGAACCTGTGGTCATCTGCGTTCTCAAAACCGGTCTGAAGAGTATTGTGGTCAATATAACTGACAGACAACTTTGTCCTGACTTCCGGTATCCCCATAGCTTCAAATTCAAGATAAGCCATCGTGCCGGTTGCGTCCTGCGTCAAAGTCTGGTCAATGGATATGGCTATCTCCTCACCGGGTCTCAGGTTTCCCGATACAAGATGTGTTGAAATCAGCTTCTGCGCAACGTTCATTTGCTCAGCTCCTTTGGGGTTTTCGTTGTTTCTATTTCTCCAGGACCTTCACCTTCATCTCGATCCTTTCATTCGGGTTGTCCCGCGCGTCTCTCGGCTGACTGACTATTTTGTCCGCGGCATCCATCCCGGAAACTACTTCACCGAATACCGTGTATTGTTTATCCAGGAACGGCGCGTCTGCCACGCAAATAAAGAACTGTGAGCCGGCGCTGTCGGGATGCCCCGACCGCGCCATCGAGAGCGTTCCCCTTTTGTGAGGTTTATTATTAAACTCCGCTTTCAGTGAATGCCCGGGCCCGCCCATGCCGTGTTTTGACCTGTCGGGGTCTTTTGAATTGGGGTCCCCCCCCTGTATCATGAAGCCCGGGATCACCCTGTGGAAGGTGGTCCCGTCGTAGAACCCTTTTTTAGCAAGATCAATAAAGTTATTTACGTGATTAGCCGCGACCTCGGGAAAGAACTTCAACTCGATATTCCCGAACTTTGTTTCGATTACCGCTTTTGTTTCAGCCATTTTCTTTATCTCCTCTTTTGAATAAATTTTGTTTTTCGGTCCTTCCGGATACGCGTAAACGGCAAAGTATAACACGATAACGGACATAATGCAGATTCTGAAAAATCTCATGCCGGCCTCCTTCAAATAAATTTCATAATTGCCTGGTAGGCTTAATTATAACAAACAGCCTGAAAGGATTAAACAGGGTAATAGAGATTGGATACTATGTTGACATTCTCTGCCGCCATATTATTTAATATACCCCACATCTCTCTCGTTAAAAAACAATCAAAAAAGGAGGACACAAAATGTTTCACAATTTGGAGAGGAACAAAACGGTCGGCAGAAAAATTTTAACAACTTTATTCGCCTTATTATTATTCAGCCTGTTATTGGGCAGTCAAACGGTTTTTGCAGGCGCCCAGGCGGTTGTTGAAACCTCGTGGCTGGCGGAGAATTTAAAAAAACCCGGCATAAAAATAGTATATGTTGCAACAACAAACCAGAACGATAAAGCGGCCTTTGACGGCAAACACATCCCCGGTTCCGTATATCTTGATATACCTTCGTTAATGGGAGTTGTCGGGAGCGGCAATCCCCCTGATAAGGCAGGCTTCGAGGCGCTTATGGGCAAGCTCGGGGTCAGCAATAGTAATCATGTGATAATTTATACCGGATTCGGGGGGCATTCTTTCGGGGCCCCCTTTGCTGCCGGCACCTTCTGGCTGATGGATTATTTCGGCCATAACAACGTAAGTATCCTCAACGGCGGGATGAAAAAATGGGCTGATGAGAAACGTGAGACTACCTCCGATCCCGCAAAGATAACCCCGACTGCCTATAAGGCGGCGGCCCCGGACGCATCCATCTTCGCTGACGCTGATTATGTATTGAAGAATATCAAGAACCCCAAAGTAGCGCTGCTTGACACCCGGGCACATGATGAATACACCGGGGCCAATCCGCTGGGGAATAAGAGGGCCGGGCACATACCGGGCTCGGTAAACGTTGATTATTATATAACCAATCTCAACCCGAATGAGACCTTTAAATCGGTCGGCGACCTTAAGGCCGCCTATGAATCAAAGGGTGTTACAAAGGACAAAGAAATTATTTCATATTGCCAGGGAGGGATACGCGCCGCTCATTCCTACGTAGTGCTTAAATACCTGCTTGGTTATCCTAAAGTCAGGAACTATGTAGGCTCGATAGGCGAGTGGGCGAATAAACTCGATCCGGCAAAATACCCGCTGGAGAAGTAATAAGACAAAGGTTTCAAGGGTTCAGGGGTTCAAGGGGAAAGCGGTTTCGCCGATCCATGAACCCCGAATCTTTCAGTTGATAGTTTATAACGCTTCATAAATTTGATGTTATTTACAAAGGGAGGTGAATATATGCAGAAAAAAATTGCAATTCTGGTCAGGGACAGGCAAGCTGAAGCCCTCAGGATGGGAGTAGGCGCGATGCTCGCGGACGATCTCATTACTGTTTTTGTGATGGACGGGAAAGTAGAGGAATCCGAAAACAACATGATGAACCTTGAGACGATGAACGATATGGACATCAAGACTTACACGAACTGCAAGGAGAACTCGAACATCGAGTATCTCTCTACGGAAGAGATAGCGCAAAAGCTCCTTGAATTCGATAACATATTGCCCTATTAGGATAATAAATCAAAGGAGGCGAAGGGAATGAATATCCTGTATATATTAAGACAGAAGAATCCCGACGACACTGTCAAAAAAATTATTGAAGTGCATAAAAAAACAAATAAGGTGACGATCGTAAATATCAATGAAAATAAAAACTACGGCGAGATTGTGGATCTGATAGCTTCAAACGACAGGGTTATATCCTGGTAGATGGACAATCCGTATCCTCAAACCTGAAAGGAGATTATCAATAATGAAACTGGGCATTCTTGTTAATACAGATAAACACCCCGATGATGTCATCGGGATTACCAAAGCCGCTTTGTCAAAAGGGCATACTGTCACTCTCTTCCATATGGATAACGGCACAAAACTTCTGGGCCAACCCGCTTTTGCCGCGCTGTGTTCAACTGAAGGCGTAGCAATGAGTTTCTGCGACCACAGCGCGAAAGGGCTTAATGTCGCCACTGAAGGTCTCCCGGCCGATATTGTATGCGGGAGCCAGTTCGACAACGCCAACATGAACCATGACTGCGATAAAGTAATTGTGCTTTAATTTTTGGGGGGTCAGGTTTAAAACCTGACCCTGCCGGTTCTCCCCCACCCTCTTGTAAAAAATCAACATCGTGTGCATAATAATATTTGTTGTTACCCTCTGATTCAAAATAACGCGCTTTGATCTCAATGCACAGAACCGGGGAACCTCTGATAAAGAGACATAATCGATTGATTAATTTTTTTTATTGGACTATCAGTCGGGCATATAGTAATATTTCAAATCTGAATTTTCTGTTAACAAAGAAACATTCATTAACACAATTAACACGACAAGCAACCTTTCCCAACCGAAATTATTATAAATAAAAGGAGGTCCCTACACTGTGGAAGAAAACGGAACAAAAAACAAAATGTGGGCTTTGCTCATCACAGGCGCTTTGATACTCATCAGTTTTATGTATTATAAGACGAATGTCTTTTATATGTATCTGATTGCGTACATCTGGTTCGGATTCGCATACGGGATGATGCTGCAATACGGAAGATTCTGCTTTGCCTCTGCATCGAGAGACCTTTTTGCCGCGGGCGTTCCGAGAATGGCAGTGGGCATCCTTGTAGCCCTTATGTTCTTCAGCCTTATCCAGGCGACTCTTGCTTCAACCAATATGAGCACATTCCATCCCGCTCCTTTCGGGATTCACACCCTGATAGCAGGCATGATCTTCGGTGTAGGCATGGTCCTTTCAGGAGGCTGCGCGTCGGGTTCGCTTTATAAGATCGGCGAGGGGAACATGACGTCTTTCCTGGCCGCATTCTTCGGACTCTGCATCGGTCAGGCTGTATTCGTGGACGTAAAGTGGTTCGATTTTCTGATGCCCCAGAAGTGGGTGGCTGCCGCAGCCGCAAAAGGACTTCCCGCGGATAAAATGACCTCTTCTTTTGATACATACCTTGCAGGGTACGTCTGGGACCAGCCGACGGTCCGGATGTCAGACCTGCCGGCGATCAAGGAGGCCCTGCCCGGCGCATCCAAATATTTCATTGGCGACGCGCTTCTGACAGCCCTTATCCCGGCGGTAATACTTCTTATCGTAATCTATGCCTTTTATATAAGAAAAGGTTTTCTTAAGAAACGCGCAAAGCAAAAAGGCGGCGCAGCCACCGGCTTTGGCGATGATGTCGCAGGCATCTGGAATATGGTAACCGCTTCCCAGAGAACAACGATTATGGGTGTTTTAATCGGTATCGTTGCAGGACTCCATATATTTGTTATGAAAGGAATGCAGAACAGGTTTGCCGTTGACAATTTCGGAAGGCTTCTCACAAGAATGGGGTTTACGGGAGATGTTTCAACAAGTGGAAAAGTTTTTGACCCGGGATACTGGTATATCACAAGCCAGGAAGGTCAGTTCGGGGCATGGATCCTGGAAAAATTCGGCTGGAATATGCATGACAACATATTTTTTGGCGTCAATAACGGTCTGCCGGAACCATGGCGCAATCCGGCGCTCTGGATGTCCTTCGGTATTATCTTTGGAGCAATGGTAATGGCACGGCTAAGCAATGAATATAAATTTAAAATGCCCAAGGGCGAGCTTATCGTATGGGGACTTATGGGTGGGTTGCTGATGGGTTTTGGTTCAAGGCCCGCCCTTGGCTGCAACATCGGAGCTTTCTTTATAAGAGTTGCGGGCGGCGACCCGAGCGGCTGGTTATATGGCGTCGGCATGGTCGGCGGCGCTTTCATCGGCGTAAAATTCTTCAACTGGTGGTCTGAGAGGAAAATGGCAAAGGAAATGGAAGCTTTCTAAAACAGAGAGCCATATGATAATCAATTTAAGTTAAAAAGGAGGAAGTAAAGTCATGGCAATGAAATTTGAAAAAACAGGAGAAGGTACTTATATGCTCGATGTTTGTGGATACGTTTGTCCGCATCCGCAGATATATTGCAAGAAGTCACTTGAAAAAATGAGTGAAGGAGATGTTGTCGAGGTAATACTCGATAACCCGTCATCCGTTGAAACGATAATACAGATGTGCGATCAGGTCGGACATGATGTTACGGACAGGAAAACAGAGGGCGGCAAAATCCACATGAAGATTAAAAAGGGATAGGTTCAATCTGAAAGATTAGGAGGCTACTTAATTATGAAAATAGTAATTATTGTAATTGTTGTGGCTATTCTGGGTTTACTCCTGGTTTACAGCCAACAGCATGATATGCCTGCGCAGACAGTCGGTCATCCTGCGGCAGGCGGCTACGGCGCTGCTCCTGCGGCAGGCGGCTATGGTTCCGCCCCGTCAGGTGGTTATGGGCACGCGCCCGCGGGCGGTTATGGAGCGCCCGCTGTCGGCGGATACGGCGCGCCTTCAGGCGGGTATGGAGCGCCTTCAGGCGGGTATGGAGCGCCGTCAGGCGGTTACGGACATTAAATTAAGTCATCTGTTAACCTTAAAAACAGACAGGTGTGAAAATGAAAAAAATACTTATTGCAGTAGATGACACAAAAGGCAGTAAAACGGCATTTGAAGCTGCATGCAATATGGTTTCCTGTATGCGTCCCGAGGCGACGATTTTGTGCTATGTGGAAAAACTCGAAGGCAGGTCTTTGATGGATGATACCCTTATGAGTGTTTCCGAGATGTCTACCTTGAAAAAAGCGCTTGAGGGAACGGAATATCAGGAGGCGCTGGATAAAAAGGCGCAGGCAATTACGGGCTATTACAAAAAGACACTGGAGGACAAGGGTATAACCGGTGTAAAAACCGTAATAAGAAAAGGTCATCCTGCCGAGGAGATCCTCGAATCCGCCAAAGAAGAAGGCGCGGAGATGATCGTGATAGGTTCAAGAGGCAAAAGGGTATCCCATTTATTCATGGGAAGCGTCAGCAGGGAAGTTGCGAACAGCGCTACTGTCCCTGTCTTGCTTGTTAAATAAACCGATTTCTTTCTGAAGCCCTGAGTTTTGACTGGAAAAAGAATGCCCTGCGGCCCTGCCGGAGGGTTTCTTTTTTGCCGCGTGAACGGTATAAAGTGAAAAATTTAAATGACAAAGGGATTGTGGTGTTAGGCGGCGGACTCGCGGGTCTTTCTTCCGCCTTTACCCTGGCAAAAGCGGGACAGCCCGTCAAGGTTTTTGAAAGTGATTCCGGAGTAGGCGGGCTTTCAAAAACAATGCATTACGGCGACTTCAGATTTGACCTCGGCGGGCACAGGTTTCTCACAAGCAATGAACAAACCGAAAATTTTGTAAGGGACCTGCTTGACGGTGAATACCTGACCGTGCCCCGCAAGAGCAAGATATTCATGAACAACAGGTTCTTCGACTATCCCCTCAAGCCCGCGAACGCCCTTCTGGGGCTCGGCATGCGCACAACGTTCAGGGCCCTTGCCGATTACGGCAGGGAAAAAATAAAAAATTCTTTCAGGCGGCCGGCGCATGTTTCCCTTGAGGACTGGGTGGTGGCCCATTTCGGCAGGACCATGTTCAACATTTACTTCAGGGAATACAGCGAGAAGGTTTGGGGGCTGGAATGCAAAAGCATCAGCGAAGAGTGGGTGTCAAAAAGGATAGAAGGGCTCTCCCTCGGAGTGGCGATAAAGAACGCGCTGTTTAAATTCAACGGTAAAAAGGTCCCCACGCTGATTGATAAATTCATTTACCCCGCGCTGGGGATCGGGCGGATATCCGACAGACTGAAAGAAGAAATAGAAAAGGGCAACAGCGTGTCGACCAGCACGAGGGTAACGCGCATTGATCATAAGGGCCCTTTCATCACAGGCATAGCGGCAAAAAATTGTGAAAGGGCTTACGACGTCAAAGGCCGCGAATTTATCTCCAGCATTCCTCTGACAAACCTTGTAAAAATGCTCAGCCCCGCTCCACCCGGCGAAATTATCGAAGCCGCGTCAAGGCTGAGATACCGGGACCTTGTAATCGTTACGATACTGCTTGATAAGGAAAGGGTGACGGACCTTACATGGCTCTATCTTCCGGAAAAAAATATGCCGCTGGGCAGGATCCATGAGCCGAAGAACTGGAGCCCGCGCATGGCGCCGGAGGGGAAGACCAGCGTTGTCGCCGAATACTTCTGTTTCAGGGAAGACCGCATATGGAATTCAACAGACGGAGAGCTCACGTCGATTACAGTAAGAGAGCTGGAGAAACTCGGTTTTATCAGGGAGAATGAAGTCCTTGACAGTTGCGTCGTCAGAGTGCCGAACGCGTATCCGGTATTTGAAGTCGGCTATAATGAGCATTATTCAGGGATTCTTAAATATCTTGAGAAATTCAAAAACCTCCACATAATCGGCAGAAGCGGCATGTTCAGATACTACAACATGGACCGCGCTATTGAGACCGGGATAGAAACGGCTGAAAATATAATTCAAAATTCAAAACTCAAAACTCAACGCCGGGATTCTTTATGAAATGCGTCCTTATCATACCCGCGTGGGCCCCTGAAGATATATTTTCTTCCAAGACCGCGGGCTCGCAGATAAACTACTGGCAGCCGCTTGGCACCCTTTACGTCGCCTCCTCATTGATAAAAGCAGGGCACGAAGTGAAATTCCTTAACGGCGCTTTCATGAAGCATGACGAAATCATGAAAGCGGTTTCATGCTTCAGCCCTGAATTCGTCGGCATTTATTCCACGACATTCGGATGGAAGAAGGCGATGTTTACGGCGTCGGAGATAAGAAAGTCAGAAGTCAGAAGTCAGAAGTCAGAAGTAAATGACTACACTTTCATCGCCGTCGGCGGACCATATCCGATTGCGATGCAGGAGAAATGCCTCGAAGATTCCCCGGATGTAGACGCGGTAATTACTGGAGAGGGAGAAATTACCGTTGTAGAAATGCTGGATAGATTGTCCCGGGGCAAAAGTTTTGAGGGTGTTGAAGGAGTTGTATTCAGAGAAAACGGGAAGATAACAAAAAACCCTCCGAGGCCTCTTGTCACCGATGTTGATTCCATCCCCTTTCCCGCGCGTGAGCTGCTGGGGGACGCGCGCAGGTACATCCCTCCTCCCGCGACTTACAGGCGAAAACCGGTAGCCGTCATCATGACCGCGCGCGGCTGCAACAGGAGGTGTCTCTTCTGTTTTCAGATCGATAAGGAAAGAAAACTCGGCATCCGCTATCGCAGCGTTGAAAACGTCATGCAGGAGATAGAGCTCTGTTTAAACCAGGGATACCGGGAGATAAAGTTCATTGACGACACGTTCGCCGCGGACTATGACCGGGCCATAAAGATAACGGAAGAGATAAAAAGGCGCAAGCTTGATTTCACGTGGTTTGCCTCAGCGTGTGTCAACCAGGTGGATAAACCCCTGCTTAAGGCTTTCAAAAACGCAGGATGCTGGGCCCTGCTCCTCGGCGCTGAAAGCGGTGTGCAGAGAAATCTGAATACAATCAGGAAAGGGATAACGCCGGAGCAGACCCGCAGGGCGGTAAAAGCGGCAAAAGAAGCCGGCATAACAGTCTATACCCCGTTCCTTTTCGGCATACCGGGGCAGACCTTTGAGGACGGACTGAAGACAATCGAATTTGCCTGTGAGATAAACCCCGACATAGCGAACTTCCACGCCCTTACGCCTTTTCCGGGCACAGAGCTTTATGACAATATCGAAAAATACGGAACAATGTCTGCCGACCTGACGGATTTCACCTACCAGGGAGCCGCCTTTGTCCCTTACACAATGACAAGGGAAGAAATCGCGGAACTCAGGCAGCTCGCGTTCAAAAGGTTTTATTCGAGGCCGTGTTTTATTGTAAAACGGATACTCGGCCTCAGAAGCTTTCATGATCTTAAAGCTGCGGCTAAAGGATTCAGGAGCCTCTTCTGGTTGTGGCTTAATAATGATGTCTTCCGCCGAAGCGGAAATACCGCGTCCTGAAAAAAACTGAAATATCGTCCATGAAAACCCCTGAACTCCTCGCCCCCGCCGGCAACTTCGAAAAGTTGAAAACAGCTCTCCATTACGGAGCCGACGCGGTGTACATGGGGCTTTCCGGATTCAGCCTCAGGGCAAAGGCCGATAATTTCAGTGTCAGTGAACTGAAAGAAGCCGCGCATTTTGTTCGTTCACATAATAAAAAGTTCTACATCACCATAAATGTCTTTCCTCACAATAAAGACATTACTTCTATCAGTGAACATCTCCTGTGCCTCAAGGAAATCAGGCCTGACGCGCTCATCGTTTCCGATCCGGGCGTATTTGCCATGGCGTCGGAAACCGTCCCTGAAATCCCCATCCATGTAAGCACGCAGGCGAACATTACGAATTACAGGGCGGCAAGGTTCTGGGAGAAGATGGGCGCTAAACGGCTTGTGCTTTCACGGGAGCTTATGATTGAAGAGATCAAAGAGATTCGCGACCGCGTTTCTCTCGAACTGGAATGCTTTGTTCACGGCGCGATCTGCATATCTTATTCCGGAAGATGCTACATCAGCAGCTTTCTGGCCAACAGGTCCGGCAACAGGGGTGAGTGCACGAATTCATGCAGGTGGAATTATGCATTAATGGAGGAAACGCGGGAAGGACAGTATTTCCCCGTGTATGAAAATGACAGGGGCGCCTATGTCTTAAGCTCAAAAGACCTCTGCATGATTGAGCATCTCGATAAACTCGTGGACGCGGGAGTGGACAGCTTCAAGATCGAAGGCAGGATGAAAGGCATCAATTATTTGGCCGGCGTTGTCAAGACGTACAGGGAAGCAGTGGACAGCCTGAAGGGCAGCCCGTTCAGTGTGAAAGAGAGATGGCTGCATGAATTGTCAATGTTTTCCAGCAGGGGATATACCAGGGGGATGTTTTTCGGAAAGCAGTCAGACAGCGGGTACAATCATGACGATGAAGAGATATATAGAATGAGTCATGATCTGGTCGGCGTTGTTCAATCCGTCAGAAACGGCAAGGCGGTCGTCGCATTGAGGAGCAGTTTGAAAACCGGCGACCACATAGAATTTCTTTCACCCGGACTGGAACATCAGGCCGTTGAAGTTTCAGAAATATTTGATATGGAAGAAGACCCCGTCGAGTCTGGAAGAAATGATGAGTCCATATTGCTGCCTGTTCCATCAGGGGTCAGGGAAAATGATCTCGTTCGCCGGGTGCGACAGGTTTAAAACTTAAACCTTTTAAAATTACCTCCCGGTCAACACCTGGTACCACATTCTGCAGCCTGTTATCGCGATTATCACCGCAATGGCAAGGCGCAGGTATTTTGTATTGACCTTTTTGCTTGCCTTTCCTCCAATTTGAGCGCCGGGTACTGTGCCGAATGGGCTTCTCAGGATTTTCCTTTAAGAATTCTGTTCCAGTAGAACCACGGCATCAGGTACCTTATCAATAACCACATACTGTAGCGCTCCTTGGTCGGGTCCAGCGGGAAAGTAGGGAGAAATTTGTTGTCGTGGTCAAATTCTGCAAGTACAATTTTGCCGTATCCTGTAATGAGCGGGCAGGATGTATAGCCGTTATATTTGTCAGGCAGTTCAGTCAGAGACTTGCGTTCGATGGCAGCGAGAAGATTTTTCACGACAACCGGGGCCTGTTTATGTACGGCCGCTCCTGTCTTTGTATCACCTGCGTTTGAGACGTCCCCCAGGCTGAAAACATTCTTGTACCGGTTGTGCTGAAGGGTGTCTCTGTTTATGTCAACCCATCCGAACGGGTCATCTTTAACTGCGAGGGGACTGTTTTTGATAAAGTCAGGCGCCGAAGCCAGAGGGGAGACGTGAAGCATGTCGTATTGAGCAGTGACCTGCTCTTTGCCGTCGCCTTTTATAACTTCAAACACCGCTTCTCTGGTTTTACTTCTGACCTCGATTAACGTGGCCTGATAGGTCACTCTTATTCCATACCGCTTGACTACTTTCAGCAGGACCTCATTAATTTCCTTGACCCTGAGCAGCCCCGGTTTCCCTGTAAAAAAGGAGATATCGGATTTTTCCAATATGCCCCTTTTTCTGAAATTGTCCGCTGCAAGATACATTATTTTCTGAGGAGCTCCGCCGCATTTATTGAAACCGGCAGGCTGTGTGAATACCACCTTGCCGCCTGTAAAATTCTTAATGCATTCATAAGTGTAGGGAGCAATATCAAAGCGATAGATCGAGCAGACCCCGTTTTTCCCCAATGCCTCGGATAAACCTTTTACAGCGTTCCAGTTCAACTGCGCGCCGCAACAGACAATAAGAAAATTGTAAGTAATCTGTTCGCCTGATTTGGTTATGATCAGATTTTTTTCAGGCTCGAATTTGTCGGCGCCGTCTTTTATCCATTTGACTTGCGGAGGAATATAATCGGCCTCGTTACGCACTGTATCATTTATGTTGAAAACACCGCCGCCCACGAGCGTCCAGCCCGGCTGGTAGTAATGTTTGTCGGAAGGTTCTACTATAGCAATATCAAGTTTTGAATTGCGGCGCAGAAGCTGGGCAGCAACGGAAATACCGGCATTCCCCCCCCCGATGATAAGAATTTGATGATGTTCGTTCATTTTACAAAATAATCAATGAGGCTTGCATGCCTTAATGCGGAAAGATGCTGTGAGACATTGGATTGACTGAGGTCGAGAAATTCTTGGCAACCCTTGCCGGATGCGCAATGTGTTTAAAGATTTCTGTTCTTGAACCCAAACTATCATTCATATATGCGGATGTTAGCATATATATTGATAGATTAAGTGTCAAGATATATTTCTGGTTCTGTTATGTAACCCTTTAGTTAAAACTCGTACCTCATCTGGATGTAGATATTATCATTCTTGTCCAATTGCCCGAACTGGTCCCATTCCTCTCCGCCGCCGAAAATATCGGCCCCGGCTGCCGCCCATATATTATCGGTAAAATTGTATTTAACCTCAGGGTTCAACATGTAGTCGCGAGCTGCCGGGCTGAAAAAGGAAAAGAACGAGAGCCTTAGGGTTTGATGGATCAGGAATTGAGTCAGCCTTACCGTGACAAGGTCATGTATCTTTTTTTCCAGCGGGAACCCTGACGGAAGATTTGCTTTATAAGCGGAGTAATCATGCATGTATTCGAGATAGTACTGAAGCCCCAGCGTAAAGTCTTCCCACAACTGTCTCTGATAACCCGTCAGGAACCTTGTTTGCGGATTCGGGGACATCGGGTCTGTTCCGTCCCTGTCTTCCCTCGAATCATAGTATCCCGCCTCAAGACTGAAAACACCCTCCAGGGCCCTTCCCTGAAGGCTTGCTCCGTAAACGGAAAGTTTGGGGAAAAACAGGTCAATCCGCGTTGGCGCGGTCAGGCTGTCAGGAAGCATGGAAGGCTGCCTGAAGAACCCGCGGTAAAAATAAAGCGACGCATCAAAACCCGCTACATCACGATATAGCCTCAGGGCGACTTCGGTGTTATTAAAAGTGCTTGAAGGCTTTTTCTCTTCCCTGTCCGTGATCAGAGGCATCGGATCAAACAGGTGAAATCTGTCAGGATCAGGGAAATTGTTCTCTTCAAAGAATGGGATGATAATCAATTCAGCAGAGGCAAAAGACGGATACATGCCGAGCTTGATGCCGTCTATGCCTTTTTTAAGGTATTCCAAAGGCCTTCCTGAAAAGAACGCCTCGAAGTCCTTGGGGAAGACATCGTTTATGAAGATCAGATCTCCAAGCCCCCATGTAATTATCTGTCTGCCGATCCTTACGTCATAGCTTGAAGATGTGAGGTCGGCGTATCCTTCCCTTAATTCCAGTTTGGATGCGTCGTCAATATGGTCATAAAAGACATCGGTTTTCATGAAGAAGCGCAGTGGTTCTACGTCTGTTTCGATCTTTAACTGGGCCCTCTCCCCGGCCCATTTGAAGTCGCTGCCGTCGGGGTTTGATGTATCGGTATTGACAGAGTAATTACCCTGAACAAAACCATGTAAAGAGACATCGGATGCAATGGCAGAAGACAGAAGACAAAGCACAGAACACAGAATACAGACAACAGATAAAAAAGACTTGCTCTTGATTATTAATCGTTGATTGTTAGTTTTCAGCGTCTGCTTCATAATCCAAACTCTTTAGGGGCGAGGCATTGCCTCGCCCCTACAACTCATAACTCCTGACTCTTTTAACTCTTTTTTCATTCTATCCACTTCTTCGGCGGTTGTTTGAGAAAGCGTTCACTGAAGAGGCTGTCCTCTATACCGATGCTGTAATCCGCCTTTGTGTACGTGACCTCTGTCCTGTGACCGCTCAGGAGGTTTTTCATGGTCCTCTTTGTAATTGTGGGGAAACCTTTTACGTCTTTTATTTCATCAGCGCTGAAGACCCTGTAGAGTTCGCCCTTTTTGTCATAGTACTCTTCTTTTAAAGGCAGAAAACTGCCTTTGTCAATCCATGAAAGCTTGTAACTATAGTCAACATCCTGAGCTTTTGGAGCGCTTTTTATTACATAGCAGTCTTTTGCGTCAAGTTTTTCTTCCTTCGTAATAGTATGGTTATCATCTTCTATGTCTCTTCCCGAAACATCTTCGTATGTAAAATCAGAGCCGACAAAGCTTGAGCTTTTGTCCTGCGCCGCGATCCTTCTCACCATGTTGATTGCGGGAACAAAAAGCCATCTGTCGTCATCTTTCGCAGGGAATTTGTACACCATAAACGTCATGTCTTTCACGTCGGCAGGCTGATAGAAGTACATGAAATACTTCTGAGCGCCGCCCGATTCACCGTAGTTCTTTCTAAGCATCGTCAGTTCTCTTATCCTCTCCTGTCCGCCTTTGCTTATCAGCTTCATCATGACCCTTGCCTTAAAGTCTTTGCCCTGATAAAGAAACGCCTCTTGTGATTTCTTCATTACCTCTTCAGGGGCAAGCGCTGACGCGCCGGCAGGCAAAAGCATTATGAGTAATATAATCAAATATCGTTTCATTTCCGACCTCCTGTTAAAATTTATTTTCGCCCCTCACACTTATCACAAAACAACCAACCCTGAAATAACGTTATAAGCGCCGGGATATATATTATCGTCATGATTGCGCTTAACAGCATCATGCTGACGATGAAAGCTCCCACAGTGATATATGGTGTTAAGGGCGCGAACATCATCACGGAAAAAGATGCCGCAAACAGCACAGCGTTGCGCATTATTCCCTTGCCCGGTCTCGCGGCAGTCCATAATAAAGACTGAGTTATGAGTTCAGAGTTTGGAGTCTGGAGTTCTTTGTCTTCTGAACTCTTAACTCTTAACTCTAAACTCTCAACTATTTTTTGTCTGAACCTGCCTATAAAATGTATCGCAAAGTCCACTGCCATGCCGAGGCTGAGACATGAAAGGACGGATATCGGCATGTCAAAATCTTTCCCCATATATCCGACAACTCCGTAAATCAGCAGGATAGTGAAAAGGAGAGGGGCATATCCGACAAGGGCCCATTTTATGGACCGGAAGTTGACTGCAAGGATGATAAACACAGTGATTAACGCAATGATAAATCCTCTCAGCATGTCATAAAGGACCTCATCATTCCACACAAGATTGAAATAGGCAATGCCTGCCGGTTTAAATTCCATCTCCATTTGCAGGGGCAATTCATGAATTGCCCCTGCTTTATATTCCTCTACCGCCTTTATCACATCACGCATGGCCTGGGCGTCCCACGTTTTCAGTTGGACCCAGATATTCGCCTTTCTGAACGGATAGTCGACGACGTTGTCCAGGTCAGACGGTTTCGCGGACATACTGAACAAGAAGAGATACTGTCCTATTGTCTCTTTTGTTTCAGGGACCGTATCATATTCCGGATCATCATCGTGAAGGACTTTGTTTATCCTCTTTACGTAATCCACAACCGAACTCGTTTTCCCGACGACTGAAAGCTTTTCAAGATGTCTTTGAAGTCCTTCAATATACCGCATAGCCTCAGGCGTCTTTATATAATCATCTTCTTTCGACTGCGCCACTATGTAGCCGAGCGATGTGCCGCCGAGGGCCTGATTTATGACATTGTCGGCAATACGCACTTCACTGTCTTTCTTGAACCACTCCACCAGGTTGTTATTGACTACTATCTTTGTCAGTCCGAAGACTGCTATCGAAAAAAGCACAAGGCCGACAAAAACCGTGCTCTTTGGTTTATGCGCGCCGAAACCGGCCAGGCTTTTCAGGAATTGCGACGTCCTGCTGAATTCAATATCCTCACTCTTTGACGCCTTCTCAATATGTTCCTCTTTCACAAAAGTAAACATTGCGGGTATGAAACTGAAGCTTAAGACCCTCAACATCACAGTGCCGAAGGCCACGAGCCCGCCGAAAACCTTGACAGGAATGATATTCATAAACAGAAGCACGCCGAACCCCACTGCTGTCGCAAGAGCGGTATATCGCACGGGACGGCTCACAGCGTTCATCGTTTCAATTATTGCCGTTTTTTTATCCTTAGTCTCTCTATAGCGAAAGTAGAATTCATTGAAGATATGAATGCTGTCGGTCGCTATAGCCATCAAAAAGACCGGGGCCATGGAGCTCATAATGTGAACAGGGAATCCGAGCGCTATCAAAAGCCCCATGCTCCAGACGATGCTGACCATTGCGTCCATCATGAGCGTGACAGAAAGGAAAAGGTCCCTGAACATGAGGTATCTGATAAGGAGCATCACCATTCCCGCTATCGGGGCAAAGACCGCCATGAGCTTAAACATTTCAGCGCCGAAGGTATCTCTTGCAACAGGGTCTCCTGCTATATAATATTTTTCATCGCCTTTCTCTTTGCCGGCAATCTCTCTTATTTTGTCCGCTACTTCTTTGCCGTTTGCGCCTTTTTCAAGAGGGACATAGATGGCGGTGTTTTTTCCGTCTTTTGAGATGATGCGATCAATAAAAAGCGGATTTTCAAAGAGCATCTTCCGGAGCTTCCGCATCTCCGCGTCATCTTCCGGAACTTCGGTCATAAGCGGCGCTACCTTTAAGGTCCCTGCCTCAGCCGATACATTGGTAATGGTAGGAAAGCTGTTGACGTCCCTTGCGGCAACGCCCTTTATCTTCAGGATTTCATCGGTGATATGGATTATCTTTGAGAGTGTCCCTTTGTTGAGTATTCCCTTTTCGTTTACTATCCCGACTACTATCATGTCTTCATAGAGGCCGAATGTCTTTTCCACTTCATCATTCCATACCCTGACATCCGAAGTCTCCGGGAGCATGCTCTTCGGGTTTGTGTCAGTCCTGATCTTCGGGAACTGGGTCGCAAACGCAAGGGTAATGAGAATTGTTAAAAGCACCACTAATTTAGGGTGGTTTACAGAGAAATTGACAAGAAAAGACTTTTTCATTTAATTTTCCTCCGAATAATGATAAAGAATGCCTTGCAAGGAGGTTGCAGTATTTTAGAATATTCTAATATTTGCAATATCCACTTAAAAAAATTACTTCATGGCAAATTTTCTCGCCATCTTCTGTCCTTCTTCAAGCCTTTCCAGCAGAACCTCTCTCATAAGGCTGCATGCCATGATGACCTTGGGGTTGGCGACTTTATAATAAACATTGTTACCTTCTCTTCTCGATGAAAGTATCCCCTTCTGTTTCATGACAGCAAGATGCTGGGAGACATTTGCAGGTGATATTCCCAGAATATTTACAAGCTCTCCAACAGCCAATTCCTTATCTCCAAGGGCATTCAGAATTTCTATTCTCTTGGCATTACCAAGCGTCTTGCATATGTCGGCGTGGATTTCATGAATTTTCTTGCTCATTATCATGACATATCTTATTAAATTATCAATAAAACCTCAACTGATCTGCTCCTCATTTTACTTTTTCAAAATGTCAGGTTCATATCCGCCATTATAACAACCTCTTTGTAGTATGTGGCAGGGTTTGCAAGCTTAACCCCTTCAATAAAATTTGTCTCACTCATCCCAAACAGCGGGACATTCAATGGACAAGCTAAAAGTTTTGCTCCCTCCATGTGCAGCATAACGAACAGGTCTTCAACATTCGGCAGTTCCATTTCTTCCATTCTTCTCATTACAGCTTCGCCAAATTCTTTGGGCTGATCAGGCAGGCATTGAAGGGTCTTTACCTTCTCCTTGTGAAGTGCATTCACGCCGCGTGAGCCAAAGAATATCGTGACCTTTGAACCCTCTCTTAAAAGGCTTAATGCAGTCATGAGGGCATTATAGACCTGACAAAGCTCATCATGGAAACACATTATAGAGACATTCTTTACTATTTTTTCCATCTTGCACCTCCTGATTTTAAGGAAGATTAGTCAGTCCTCTTTTAATCTTCCAGAGGTAATATTTTTCGAAGGCCAGTTTCGCCCATTTATAACTGAGGCCTACTTTAAGCTCTGCTTCCCGCCGTGGTGGAAGAACAGGGTATGCCTTCATCAACGCCCCTTTATTCCCCATATCCATAATACAGAGGGCCCCGACAGGCTCGGTTTCGGGAGAAGGCTTTCCGAGTATTTCTGCCGCAATGCTCTTTGCCGCATCCTTTGCCATATGCTCAGTCATGAATCCTGTCTTTGGTACACCTGTAGGAACAGGCGTCTGTTCCGGCGGCGCTATTACTATTGCAACCCCTACAGAAAAGATATTTTTATAGCTCTTGTGACGGTAATTGGCATCAACAGGAATAAAACCTTTGGGATTGCCGAGATGGAATACGGCCTTGACGCCTGCCATTGGAGGGGCAAACATGGCGAGCCTGAAAGGCAGCTTTATTCCGTCTTTCAACCTGACTTCATCAGGAACGAACTCTTCCACTGTCTGGTTTGCGATGACTTTGATTTCCCTGTCTGCGAATTCATCTTCCATCATTCTTCTGGATGTTCTGAGCCCGCCGATTCCAAAATGACCGATATAGGGTTCGGAAGTAACAAAGGTCATGGGGACCTTGTGCCGTATGTTTCTTTTCCTTAATTCGGTGTCTACCTCAAACGCATATTCATAGGCCGGCCCGAAACAGCTTACTCCCTGCACGGCGCCGACAACGACCGGGCCGGGGTTTTCAAGGAATCTGTCCCAGGCCTTCTTTGTTTTCACGGCCTGATCCAGTGTAAAAATACATTCCGTATGCCCGCCGTAAGGACCAAATCCCGGAACTGATGAGAAGCCAAGGTCGGGCCCGGTAGCTATTACAAGATAATCGTATCGAAGCTCCTGTGTTGCAGTAACAACTTTTGCCGCGTCCGCGTCCACGCCGACCGCCGCTTCACATATAAATTTTATGCCTTTGCCGGTGAGCATATTTTCAAGTCCGATAGTTATTTCTTCGGGTCTTCTCCAGCCCATTGATAACCAGGGAAGGGAAGGGACAAAGACAAATTTGTCCGTGTCGCAGACTAACGTTATCTCGGCCTTGCTGCCGAGCAGCCTTCTCAATTCAAAGGCGGAGGTCAGCCCCCCGAAAGAACCTCCAAGAATTACTATCTTTGCCATGTTGCCTCCTTTAAAATATTCCCACTACCTTGTCTTCATCGGCCATTATTCCAACCAGGCCGTCATAACTTAATTTTTTTATTCCCCCCTCCAGTTCCCCGTCTTTTAAACCCCTTAATCTCAGGTCATCTTCAAGGACGTATAAAATCCCGCAAAAACCTTCGAGCCTTTCCTTTTTAGCAAAATATACCGCATTCTGAACCAGGCAGATATCGGCAGACAGGTCCCTTGCAAGCTTGACCCCTCTTTTCCCATCCTGTGTATCAGGCCCGCTTTTGACAATAACAAACATAATGACCTCCTTAATAAATCAATGTTGTCTTTGCATTTTTAACAAGCTCTGCTATCTCAGCGCCGGTTATTACCTTAATCCCTTCAGGGATATCCGCCGTATCCATGTCCTGTTCTCTGATTGAATGCTTATCCGCGTATACGTCAACCCCCATCTCCATACAGTCCGTCAGGGCCTCCCCCAGATTTGTAAAGCCTGTGTCCGTATCGTCCTGCCCCTGCTTTGCAAGCAAAACCCCGGCGTCAATCAGAATGAGGTCTACACCTAATTCATCCGCAACGCCGCCCATGGCATGCCTTACAGCCTCTGCAGCATTAATATCACCATAAGGCGACCTTCTCAAAATAATCGCAATGTCTTTCATAATATCCTCCTATGCTCCCATATTCAGCCAGATATCGGTTTCACCCATTGTCTTAAAAAGACCCTTGAGTGTGCCGACTTCCGCGTTATCAAGATAATCATTCTTCGCTGCACGGCGAAAGTTAAGACATCCGCCTCAGAGATATACCCTTAAACCTTTCTCGATAAGCTCTGTGAACTTCTCCTCAGCATTTGTTATACCCTTTGCTTTCTGCCCTTTTAAAAAACAATACACCCCGTCACCTGACGCGATGACGTTGACCGTATGTCCTTTACTCAGGGCAGATTCCGCAATCTTTACCGTGGTAAGGGTGTTCTCATAAGAATACGGCGATGTGCCTAACAACAGTGTAAAAGTCTTACTCATCTTATCCTCCTAAGTTTGGATTTTTTATCCTTCCCCTATTTCTTCTTTAATTCAATCCAGGTTACAAAAATGTAAAAAGCCAGAAGTATTGCCAGCACGCCAATTAAAGAACCTCCCCAGCCAAGCTTTTCAGGCAGGAATACCGTTTTTCCGTAGAGCCACCCCTTTCCCGCCTGTTCTCCATAAAGAGGCACCCATAATCCCGCAACGAGCATTGCCCCAAGCACAGCAAACCAGTGTCTTATATATCCCTCGGCCGACCGCCAGAGCATGCCGGCTGCTCAACCTCCCGTCATGACCATTCCGAACCCGAAAAGCGCCCCGCCTATGATACTGTGCATGCCTGCCGGAAGGATGAACATATCAGCAGGCCTGAAGCCGTTTGCTTTTATAATGGCAAACCCCACCGTCCCTATCATCAGGCTAAGCAGGAGATTCCGCATGGGCTCATTGTGCTTTGTTGTAAAGACTTCCCTGAACCCGGCGGATATACAGAAAGAGGACCTCTGGAATACTATCCCGAAGGCAGCGCCGAAGAGCAGTATGCCTCCCAGGACATATTTTCCTGTGACAAAATAAACTGAGGCTATGATAAACATTGTGATTGCAACAACAAGACCTATTAACGGATAATTAACTACCCTTGTAATCTTTTTTTCAGGAACTGTTTTCAGATCAACGAGTTCTGTGAACTCCATTTTTTCCGCCTCTCTGAAGGCCTGCCATATCATGAATTTTCCGCCGAAATAAGCGCCTGCGAGCAAACCTGTCATCATATATAATCCGCTCAGAGACAGGGACATGATTGATGAATAAAATCCTCCAAAGATGCAGGCGCCGACAAGGAAGCTGCCGAGACCCATCAGGGCCCCGCCGGCAAAACCCTGTATATAACCGGATGTTGAATCTTTTCTGAGTTTAAATTGTCGTGAAAGGAGGGCGGAGATAAGGGTGCCGAATATCAGTCCGAAATTCAGAATGCTGATAATACTCAGATGGGGCGGCGTTAAGGTCCCCCAGGGCGGCGTTATATTCAAACCTGCCAGCCTGTACATCCATATGCCCCAATCAGCAATAGCCGGATAAATACCGCCCAGGGGCATCAGGAATAAAAACATTAATATATTCAGGAACGCAACCAGAATGCCGCCAAGCCACAGCGGCCAGGTCTTCTCAAAGAGATTCTTATATAGTTTTCCATGAAAATATTCTGCGAGTGTCATGCATATCTCCTTCTTAATCTATTTTTTTCTGTCCCCGTGATACTTGCCTTTTTTTGTAACGGGACAACATTCAGGTCCCGGCAGTTCGTCAGGGTAATCTTTTTTGAGTATTTCGAGCAGATCAGGGATGAGCGGGTTTTTCAGAAAGTAACATCTGAGCCTTCCGTCTACAAAGTAATCAATGATGCCCGCATGCCTTAATGCGGAAAGATGCTGGGAGACATTGGACTGGCTGAGGTCGAGAAATCCCTCGAGGTCGCTGACGCACTTTACGCCCTTTATCAGTTCTTCTAAAATTGCGATCCTTGCCGGATGCGCTACCAGTTTTATCAGATCTATTCGTGATGATAACTCATGCATATATTCAAATATTAGAATATATGCATATATTTGTCAAGACCCTAACATTTGCAGAGTTTGCTTTATCCGACCCGGACTTTCCACGCCGTCACGTCTTTTTTGTCCTCAAGGATCACGCCTTTCTCCTCAAGCTCTTTCCTTATCGCGTCGGCCGCAGCCCATTCTTTCTTTTTCCTCGCGTCCTGCCGTTCCGAGATTTTCTGAAGGAGGGCCTCTTCGGAAAGCTCTATCTTTTTTACCTTCATCAACGAACGATACCATTCATCGGGGGTCTTGTTGAATATGTTCAGAACGCCGCCTATGTCGGCAAGCAGGTCGCTTGTCCTGACGACGAGCTCCTTTGCCTTCTGACCGGAAGGCTTTGAATCGAGAAATCTGTTTACTTCCCTGATGAGCTCAAAGATAAATCCCAGCGCCGACGCCGTATTGAAGTCGTCGTTCATAGCGTGATGAAATTTATCTTTAAAGGCCGAAAGCATTTTTTCGAGGTCGGCGGAGGTGCCGGGCTTTTCGGCGGTCCCTGCTGTTTCAAGAAAATCCTTGATCCTTGTGACCGTTGTGTAATATCTGTCTATGGAGAGCTCCGCCTCGGTCAACTGGGCGTCTGAAAATTCTATCGGGCTCCTGTAATGCGACGTGAGCAGGAAGTAGCGGACAACCTCCGGTTCGTATTTTTCCAGTATCTCCCTGATGGTGAAAAAATTGCCGAGGGATTTCGACATCTTCTCTTTGTCGACGGTAATAAACCCGTTGTGTATCCAGTATTTCACAAAGGGCTTTCCGGTAAGGGCTTCGCTCTGGGCGATCTCATTTTCATGATGAGGGAAAATAAGGTCGGCCCCGCCGCCGTGTATGTCGAAGCTCTCGCCGAGGTATTTTGACGACATCGCGGTGCACTCGATATGCCATCCGGGCCTGCCTTTCCCCCACGGGCTTTCCCACCACGGCTCGCCTTCTTTTGAAGATTTCCACAGGGCGAAATCAAGGGGGCTCCTCTTCCTTTCGTCGATATCGACCCTCGCGCCGGCGACAAGGTCGTCGGTGTTCTTTTTCGAGAGCCTGCCGTATGAATGGAATTTGCTCACTTCAAAATAGACGTCGCCGTTTATGCTGTACGCATAATCTTTGTCGACCAGTCCCCTGATCGTCTCTATCATCTCCTTTATATGGTCCGTCGCGTCAGGCTCGATGTCGGCCCTGCTTACGCCTAACATTTCCATGTCCCTGTAATATTCTTCCGTGTATTTTTTCGCGATCACATCATATGTAACGTTGTCCTTCGCGGCCCGCGCTATAATCTTGTCGTCGATATCGGTTATGTTCCTCACGTGGGTCACCTGAAAGCCTTTATACCTCAAATATCTTTTGATAATGTCGAAGACGACCGCGCTCCGCGCGTGTCCGAGATGGCAGACGTCATAAGCCGTTATCCCGCATACATACATTTTCACATGGCCCGGGACCAGGGGGACGAAATCCTCTTTTTTACCGCTCATCGTGTTGTAAACCTTTATAGTTTCACCTTTGCCTTCCAATGCGCCGATTCTCCTTTCAAGTTCTGAAATATGGTTCTTCATTTCTTCGAATTTTTCTTCGACAGGGTCGGGGATATGCACATGGTCCAGCATCTCCACGAGGCCTTCATTGAAGATCTTGACGACTTTCTTTTTTATCACCCTGCCGGGGACCCCCACAACGATGGAATTGTCAGGCACGGAATGAAGCACCACGGAGTTGGCGCCTATCTTGACATTGCTGCCGATGGTGATCGCCCCTAAAATCTTGGTCCCCGCGCCTACGACTACGTTATTGCCGAGGGTAGGGTGCCTTTTGCCCTTTTCCTTGCCGGTCCCCCCAAGGGTCACGCCCTGATAGAGGAGCACATTTTCCCCGATCTCCGCCGTCTCCCCGATAACAACCCCCATCCCGTGATCTATGAAAAACCCCTTTCCTATCTTCGCGGCAGGGTGTATTTCAATGCCAGTGAGAAATCTTGCCAGTTGAGACAAAAAACGCGGTAAAACGGGAAGATGCATTTTATACAGCAAATGGTTGACCCTGTAAAAAATAATCGCGTGAAACCCGGCGTAAGAAAGAATGACTTCAAGTTTGCTCCTTGCTGCCGGGTCCATCCTGAAGACGGTCTGGAAATCGTGCCTTATGTCATTTAATAAACCCATTATCCCATCCAATCACTCAATTTTGTATCTCGTATAATATACAATTTAGCGTCCTTTCCTTCAACCAATTTCATGAAATGGATTATGGAGGGATATTCAAGACAGCTTACCAAGTCTCAATCCATGCCCATAAGGCAAGTTTGTTTTGAAATGGGAATATCAATTTTGGTATCTGACGCCGTACCCATTCGCGAAGCCGACCTTGCAAGCGATAAGGAAAGAAAAGAACGGGAAAGACATTGGATATGGTGAATCTTAAGGCGTTAAGATATTAAGTCCTTCTTCGGCTGCTATTTTGCAAAGCCTGCGGTCTGAGGAAATAAAGGTAACATTGTCATGCTGTAAGCTAAGGGCTATAGCAAGCTGGATACTGTCAACCGGCTTCATGTATCTTTTCAGGATAAGTTCCTCTGCCCTGATAATATCTTCGGCTGTTACATCGAGAATTGTAATGCCGAGCGTGCTGATATCCTGATAGAAGAAAGAGTGCTGCATCAGGAATTGTTTTTCTGTCGTGATTCTATCAACCTCGAAAAGTCTTTTTAGGTTGGAGATGATTTCAATGATGGTTATCGAGGATATAAAGACAGGCTCTTTGGGTTCTTCAAGAATCCTGGAAATTACGCTGGATCCTTTCTCCGGCTGGTACCGCTTGAAAAGAGAGCTTGTGTCTATAAAAAAGGGCATGAGTTAGCGCTTTTCTCTTTCCTCTATAACCCTCTTGGAAAGGGACACGCCGATTCCTGATAAACTCCGTTGTATGTCCTTCAAGGTAGCATCTGTGCGGCTATGCTTTTTCAAGCGGCGGTGAAGCTTCGTGCTTACATGCGGCTGTCCCTCAGCTTTTGCAAGTGCTTTTGCCATCGGTTTGCTGTCTCCTTTTTAACTCAGTTTATCAATAGGGCAAGATAAAGGTCAAGGCGGCGGATGCCTCTCGTGAAGAAGACCGAGGGAAATTATCCGGATGCGGTCATCGGGTTTTCGCTGGCAGATTTGAATGGGTTGGGGATAAGTGATTTTTTTATGATAGCAAATATGGGGAGTTCAAACCTGCATTGTACATTTTCTGTATTTTGTTAAATATACTGAAGGGTTGATCCTACTTCTTCGTAATGTCAGGCAGCTTAATCCTCATATGGACCAAGGAACCGTTCGCCGTTGAAATGAATCAAGTGTGTTGGAGACTCCGCAATCCAGACCTCCGTCTCCCAGGAAATTTCGTTGAGATATTTTATCATGGTTTTTCTTTCAAGAAATGCTGTCACGTAGACTATGCCGGCCTTTGATCCGGTAAACAGCTCCTTCAATTCCTGTCTGCGCTTTGGATTTACAGGGCCGTGGCTGGTTACCGCTTCGATTAGAACAAGCCAGTTCTTCTCAACGTGATGCACTACGACATCCGGCATCTTCCCGTGTTCTTCTATTTCTACACCTAATACCTCAAGGGCACCAGAATCGAGATATGCCCATTTCGTTTCTGTATCGCCGACATAAACTACGCGCCCACCCGGGGTGAAAAGTGGACAGAAATCGTCAATAATCTTCTTTACCAATATATTGTGCCCGCCGGGCGAAAGGCTGATTTCTTTTCCGTCTGCAAGTCGTACCGGAATCCGACGCATGTCCCGTTCATGCTCATACAGCTTCTTTAAAGTTTCTACATTATGCAAGTACTCGCGCAGATGTTTTCTCCAGTTTCGCGTCTTAAATTCCCGGAGCAGTTTCAAGGCAGAAGGCCCAATCTGATAAACAGCCTTGGGGCTGTTTGTTGGCCTTGAAGATTTATCAGGATTAGGCACAATAAGCCCGGCCTGTATAAATTGATGGACTGTTTGACGGCGCACTGTCTCCCGCGTTTTTGGCGCGTACCGCTTACCATAGTGCATAGCGATGAAATCCATCATGGGCGTGATGCCCATCAAAGGGTCGCTTGCAGAAATCCATGCATCTTCAGGTTTGAGGTCCAGCAACGAAAGCAGAGTCAATGCTGAACGATCATTTTGCTGCTGCCGAGGGAAACCAAGCGTGTCTAATATTTCAAGCGTCTCTTTAATCTTTTGATTGGCTTTCTTTGAGTTGACTTTTTTAGCCTTCAATTACGGCTTCCTTCTCCAGAATCGTATCAACAGTTGCCTGGTCCGGCATTTGATGTTTCACGTGCGCGCCAAGTCTAAGTAATTGCTCGCGGGAAGGGTACCGCATTTTTCGAAGGTCTGTGGCATTGACTTGAGTATGTCCGCTGAAAAGCCGGAAGTGCTGGTCGAAGAGTGAAGAATTCAGATATAATGCCAAACCTCTTGCCATGCTGCCGGATAAGCCATTCCCTTTTGCATGAAAATAATTCAGATGGTTCTCAAACCCCAAAAATGGAGCTTTAATTTTCCTGGGATCATAGATAGCAGCCACGACGCGCCGTTTCTCTTCTTTTGCCGTAAAACGCTTGGTTACCACATAATATCCGCTCGGCAATAATAAGTCTCTCGTATCCGGTGTGTCAACAATTGCATTCGGCTTCTTCCCCGATTCCGCCGGCCATTTAACAAAGCCGGACTCAAAATGGCAAGGATATATAAGCGGTACAGCTCCATCTTCCGGCAGAGAGCGCAAGAATTCGTGAGCGCGAAAATCTACAACTCTTCCTGTAGAGACGTCCAGGCCGAGTTTGGCGAGTGAGCTTGAAAACACCTCAACCCTCTCCATTATGCTGTCGTCGGCATCATTTAAGGCAAGGTGAACGAAAGAGTCACGGTCACTTGGCGAAACTACAAGAGCGTATGGCACACGGCGGCTTCTCAATTTTTCAAAATCCACGCCGTCAGAAGATGAAAGAATTAATCGTTCCGGTTTTCGTCCACCTTTTATCATGTGATAGATTATATTTTCCTGAAGCACATCATCATCACCGAACGCTTTTTTACGCGATTCAAACACATGAATCCTTTGAAGGCTCATCATATCTAACATCGCTATTCTGAAACGACGAAAATATGGCCCGTTACAGAAACTCCTCGGCGTAATCGCCACCAATTCGCCGCCGGGTTCCAGTAAACGAGCGGCCAGCCAGACAAACGCTGAGTAAAGATTTGATACTTCTATGCCCGTTTTGTCGAGTAAGCGACGTGTAGTTGATTGTCCATGGATTTTTTTGTAGGGAGGATTGAGGATTGCATGAGTGAAACGTTCATGCTGGTCGTCAAATAAACGATTCTCCGACTGAACTGCAGCAGCAGCGATAAATTCTTCCTGGCGTATCTCTCCGTGAAAGGTGATACCGGCTTCCCTGCATCGCAACTCACAATGCTCCATCGTTTCTTTCAGAAATGGCAATATGCTTTGGTCATTTTCGTATGAAACTATGCTAATAGAGAGCGGTCGGCGCTTCCTTGCAATAAATGTCTCTACACACGCCGCAAACAACGAACCGGCTCCGGCTCCGGCATCCAACATACGCACATGTTTAATATCTTCATGAAACAGCGACGCCATAAACCGCGCAATCTTTGCGGGCGTCAGAAACTGTCCAATTAGCGCACGATCATCCCGGCAACTGCTGCCATTAAAAGACTTTCGAACAATATCAAGAGGGGTTGTCAGGTCTATCATTGTATTGATTATAACTCAACAGAGCTTGCTTGCGTCTCGTTTTATTCGCGTCGTAAACTTCCCGAACAACAGCCTTGTCAAGTCTCTGTATGGTGTCGTGATTATTTGTGGGATTAAACCTTGCTTCTTCCATTGTTCTCATTTTTAAAGAGCCCCTTTAATTCATGCAACTATCATAACCACGAACGGATTCTTTTTCAAGAAATATTTTATAAAATCAGAGGCATCCCGTATTTTCAGCCGGCTGAAATCAGCCGTCAGTCCGTAGACTGCATTTTAAGTTGTCCGATTTTTTCGGACAACTCATCATATCCCTCATCAGAGAGCTTTTTCCTTAAATCGTTCCGGTACTTTCGCTGCCGGTTAACACTTCCACAACATCGACAATCGAAAACCACCATTCTCCACAGAGCAAGTGTCGTTGATCACGGCAATGAGAGTAAACTTCGTGAAGATGCCTGGACGCTTTCCCGGTTTATCGAGAAGCCCGTGTGGGACGCCATCTCATGAAACAAGAAGTGGAATGGCGAGCAAACCGTTTGCCCCTACGGTCCTATCGGTAATTCACAAAATCAATATGGACCCCGAAGTCTTTTCCCTTCAGCAGTGTTATAACGGCCTGGAGGTCGTCTATTTTTTTTGCTTTTACCCTGACCTGGTCTTTCTGTATCTCGGCCTGGACCTTCAGCTTGGCGTCCTTTATTGTTTTCACAAGCTCTTTGGCTTTTTCAGTCGGGATACCCTGTTGGAGCGTCACAAGCTGTCTCACTGTGTTCGACGCCGCGGGCTCAATCTTTCCGTAGCTCAACGCCTTCAGAGGCACCTGCCTTTTAATAAGCTTGCTTTGCAGGATATCTACGACGCTTTTTAATTTATATTCATCGTCGGACATGAGGAGGATTTCATTTTTTGTTTTATCGAGCTCGATGCCGCTCTTGCTTCCCCTGAAATCAAACCGCTGCCCCAATTCCTTCAGCGCCTGCTGCACCGCGTTCGATACCTCCTGTAAATCCACCTTGCTTACGACATCGAATGAATGTTCATCCGCCATTATCCGGCCTCCCTTGCTGTTTTATCATTTTACGGAGCTCGTAAACTTCCTGCCGCAGGTCAAACAGCTCTATGCATTGCCTGATTGTCGCTTTTACATCCGCAATGTCCCACGGCTTCGTCAGGTACCTGTCAATACCGCCTTTATTGACGATGTCCAGGATCAACCTGACGTCGGAATGACCTGAAAGAACGACTCTTATGACGCCGGGATATGACTCCTTTATTCCGGCCAACAGCTCAAACCCGTCCATCCCGGGCATTTTCACGTCCGTGACAATAACCTTGCAGGGATTTTCAGACAATATTTTTAATGCCTCATTCCCGCCGCCGGCGCAGAGCACATTATAAGGCTCATCAGCGAGCTCTCTTTTCAGTGACGACAGGACACCGCGTTCATCATCCACGATCAATATATTCGTTTGTTCCATCTTGTCCGTTCCCCCGGCGTATGCTTACATCGGGCTTGATTGATTTTTGCATTGCTTATTTTATAACTTTTAATAAATTCTTGTTTCAGATGACCGGGGCCCACTCCGGTGAGGACTTCTCTTCAGTCTGAAACGGTATATAAAGGCTGAAGGTGGTCCCCTTGCCGACGCTGCTTTTTACCCCTATAAAACCACCGTGGTCTTCCACGATCTTTTTGCTTATGGCAAGGCCCAGTCCGGTGCCTTGTTCCAGTACCTTGGTGGTAAAGAACGGCTCAAAGACCATTTTCAGCTTATCTTCCGGAATCCCCTCGCCGGTGTCGCTTATCTCAATATTCAGATACGGCGCTTCATTGCGGACCTCTTTTCTGACGGATACCGTCAGCGTCCCTCCCCCGGACATCGAATCCACGGCGTTGGATACAATGTTGTTTATCACTTCTCTTATCTGCTCCCTGTCCACCAGGATCTGCGGCAGGTCATCAGCAGGCATTTTTTTAATCCTGATCGACCGTTCCCTGCAGATAAGCTCAAAGGTCCTTAAAGACTCGTCGATTACTTCGACGATGTCGTGGGTTTTCAGGCTCAGACGGACACCCCTTGAAAAAGCGAGAACGCTCCTTAATATCTTTTCAAGTCTGTTTACCTCTGTAATTATTATTTCAGCGTATTCCCTTTCAGCGGCGCCCTCGGGGGCTTTCCTGCCCAGTCTCCTCGCGTACCCGCCTATGGACGTCAGGGGGTTCCGTATTTCGTGCGCGACGTTTGCCGTAAGCCTTCCAAGCGCCGAGAGCTTTTCCACCTGGACGAGCTGCTCCTGGAGCCTCTGTTTTTCATGTTCGGTCTGCCTTCTTTCGATGACCCCGGCCATTGTATCGGCTATGGATGACATCAGGTCGTCATCATCTTTATTCCTTTTATACTCTTCTTTCATCAGGATGCTGATTACTCCGAGGACCTTCCCGCCGGAAATAACAGGGAGACAATAGTTGCTGTGCGGCAACATCCCTTTGTATTTTATTTCGTGGCGGCTGTCGAGGTATTCACAGGATATGACCTCCTGAGTGGAGGCGGCCAGGCCGCAGAGGCATGTGCCGAAAGGGACTTTCGCGCAGGTCTTCTGCATCGTTTCGGTATAACCCCGCTGGACCTTCATCACCAGCATGTCCGGTTCATCCTCCACAAGATATATGCAGCCCTTTGCCTGCATGGGGAGAAGGGGTATTGAGAGGACAATATCGAGTATGCGCCCCAACTGCTCTTCAAAAGGAACGGGCTGGAGGGATATCTGGAGAATAGAGCTTATCGTCCTCTGGAAATAATACCCTCTTTCAATCTTTTTTTCAGCGATCTTGCGCTCGGTGATGTCGCGGATATCGGCCAGAACAAACAGGCCTTCTTCAGTCTCCACGGGGCTCAGGCCGATGTCCACAGGGAACTCCGTGCCGTCCTTCTTGAGACCGTAAAGGTCCAGTCCCGTGCCCATGGGCCTGGACCTCGGTTTTGAATAATATTCTCTCCGCTCGTCCATATGGATGCCGCGGAAACGCTCCGGCATCAGGCTCTCTATCTCCTTACCCTGCAGCTCTTCGCGGGGGTAGCCGAACATCCTTTCCGCCTGTGCATTGACAAGGATGATCCTGCCGCCGGCGTCAACGTATATCATGGCGTCAGGCGCGGACTCCATAAGGGTCCGGAACTTCTTTTCCGTCTCCCTGCGCAAGGCGATTTCTCTCTCCATCGGGACCAGGGCGAGTTTTCTCATGCTGTACCACAGGGTTATTCCCAGAAGGACCGTCAATATAACCGAGCCGGAAATCAGCCGCAGCATAAACCGGTTCAGGCTGTCTCTTATGTATGTAAAGTCCCGGACCATCTCCAGTGTGACCAGATCGCGTCCGGCATACTGAATTGTCTTTTTAAACGGGTAGGCCTGTTTCGTTAACTCTCCGCTCCTGTACTGTGAGATTACAAAATTGTTCGGCGCAGTCGCTTTCAGCTCCAGTATCTCTTCGCGGTCTTCTCCCCAGTGAGTCAGAAACTGTTCGACCGAGGCATAATCATGCCTGAGTATCGCGTCCCGCACAAAGGCCCCCATGAGCTCAAGCTCTTCCATGGAATCCCTGTGGGCCGCATTGAACATTTCACGCTCATGCGAGAGGATGACGGAAACGACGATGCCGAAAAATACCATCAGTATCGCGATAAAAGACAGGATTACGCGCCTGTATCCGAACACCCGGGCTGTCATGGACTGACTCCGCTCTTCTCCAGCGTCCTGATGATGACGCGCAGGTTGTCATAATCACTGTCGGCGGCAGGCACAATACCCGTCAGGGTTTCCTGTATTTTAAGCATAATGGCCCTGCCTTCTTTATTGTCTTTAAGCCGCAGCAGGGCCTCTTTCAGTGCCCTGATTTTCTCTTTTGAAAGGAGGGGACTTGTAACAAAAACATGCTCCGATATGGAGGGCGTCCACGCGAGCGCCCTGAGCCCCCGTTTTTCGTATTCATAGAAGACATCCTCTTTTACCGCCCCGGCATCAAAGTCCCCGGCCAGCACGCCGAGCGCCACGTTGTGATGGTTGTACAGGAATTTATATCCGGACAAATCTTCAACGCCTACACCCGCCTTCAACATCATATACCTCGGCACGAGATGTCCCATCGTCGACTCAGGGTCCACAAAGGCAAAGCGCTTGCCTTTCAGGTCGGCAAGTGTCTTTATTCCGCTGTTTTTTGCCGTAATAATCGCGCCCATGAACGTAGGTTTCCCTGTTACCTCGAGACGGGCGAGAATGGGTTTCCTGCCGAACTTCTCCACAAGCTTTACATAGGAAACAGGGCCCATAAATGCTACATCGATCTTATTGTTTCCGATCTTGTCTATATGTTCTTTATAATCCCTTGCTATATCGATGACAATGGGTCTGCCTGCCGCCTTGCCAAGGTAATCCGAAAGGGGGGTGAACCGGTCTACCAGCTCGGTAGCGGGCAGATATGGATGTATTCCCAGCGTCAACGCGCTGCCGGCGTTAACCATACCCGCGCTGCAAAGCAGGGCTGAAAAAATCAATACGAAGAAACAGCCGGTTAATCTCATATTCATCCTTTCCTTCCCGCCGCCTCCGGATAGAATAATAATATCATGTTTCTCTTACGTTAACATCAGGCGGGTTTCCGGCCGGCGCTGTTCCGGATTTGCGGGGGCAGGTGGGAGGAGGAATTCATATTTTCACGCCCTTAAGCAGCGCGGAGTTGCTGACAACCGAGAGCGAACTCAATGCCATTGCCGCCGAAGCCACAATTGGGTTCAGCAATCCGAATGCCGCGATGGGAATGCCGATGCTGTTGTAAATAAGCGCCCAGAAGAGATTCTGTTTAATCTTGCGCATGGTTGCCCTGCTCAGCTTTATGCCTTTAATAACATCCCTCAAATCGTCCCTTACGAGAATAATGCCGCCGGTCTCTTTTGCAACGTCAGAGCCGCTTCCGATGGCTATTCCGATGTCAGCCTGGGCAAGGGCCGGGGAATCGTTGATCCCGTCGCCTACCATCGCGACGACTTTGCCCTGAGACTGAAGTTCTTTGACCACTTTCGCCTTGTCCCCGGGAAGGACATTTGATATGATCCTGTCAATGCCGACCCTTGACCCGATGGCCTTTGCAGTGCGCTCATTGTCCCCGGTCAGCATCACAACTTCCACTCCTTCAGCCTTTAAGCCCTTAATCACTTCTTCCGCGTGTTCTTTAAGTGTATCGGCGACCGCGATGAATCCGGCGAGCTTTTTATCATGAGCGACGATCATTACTGTATTGCCCTTTTCTTCAAGTCCTGAGACGAGCTTCTCGTCGGCCTCAATTGAGACGCCGTTTTCTCTCATCAGTTTCCTGTTGCCGACAAGTATTTCCCGGCCCTGATATGAGACCCTTATCCCGTGCCCGGGTATCGCCTCGAATTTTTCAGCATCCGGGATGTCAAGTCCCTGCATCTTCGCCCTCTTTATTATCGCCTCGGCAAGCGGGTGCTCCGAACCCTTTTCAGCAATTGCAGCAAACTGTAATATTTCTTCACTCTTAACTTCTGCCCCTTGCCCCTCAATAATTTCCGTTACCTCCGGCTCTCCCTTTGTCAGGGTCCCTGTTTTGTCAAAGACTACCGCATTTAATTTCTCCGCCCTTTCAAGGTATTCGGCGCCCCTTATGAGTATCCCTAATTCCGCGCCCTTGCCTACGCCGACCATCAGCGCAGCAGGCGTTGCAATCCCGATGGCGCAGGGACAGGCGATGATGAGGACTGCGACAAAGGACAAAAGGGCTGCCGTAGAATTCCCTGTTATTATCCATAACGCGGCCGATAGAAATGCAATACCGACAACTGCCGGAACGAAATATGACGCAATCCTGTCAGCGAGCCTCTGGATTTGAGAGGATGACGTCTGGGCCTCTTCTACCATCTTTATTATCTGGCTCAGGGTTGTGTCCGCGCCGACCCTTGTCGACCTGAACTTGAAAGAACCTACCTTGTTTAGCGTCCCCCCTATGACTTCATCTCCTGCTTTTTTCTCCACCGGAACGCTCTCGCCGGTGATCATCTTCTCATCAATTGACGAATGTCCGTCAATAACGACGCCGTCAGTCGGTATCTTCTCGCCCGGCCTGACAACTACTATTTCATCCGCCATAAGCTGCTCTGCCTGGATTTCAATTTCTTCTTCCTTCCTTATCACCCTCGCCGTCTGCGGTTTTAAATCGAGCAGCTTGCGTATGGCGGCGGAGCTGCGCTTCTTGATTATCTCTTCCATATATTTGCCTAAAAGGACAAAGGCAATTATGATCGCTGAGACCTCAAAATAAACATTCTTTTCCTCAACAGGCAGCACGCCGGGGAAGAAGACCACGAACGCGCTGTAAATATACGCGGTCGATGTGCCGAGCGCTATGAGGAGGTCCATATTCGCCACGCGGTCTTTGATTGCGTGCCAGGCCCCGACAAAAAAACTTTTGCCGCCGAAGATCATGATCGGCGTCGTGATAATAAAAAGCCATACCCCCCATGTAAACCACGGAAGCCAGGGTACCGGCACCCACGTGAGGACTGTCGCCCCTGCCGCAAGACCAAGGAACACCGCGGCCCTGAAGATCGCAAGGGCTACTACGCCTGTGAGGGCAATAGCTACCCGCCTCTTCATGTCCCTGAGCTCTTCCTCAGGCGCCTCAAAGGTCTTCACGCAGCTTTCAGCGCAAAAATAATACGTCCTGCCCCCGACCTCCCTTTTTATGGAACGTTCTTTCGGGATGACCATCCCGCACACGGGGTCTTTCGCCATGCCTTCTTTCTTTTCTTCCTGCCCCTTGTCCCTTGCCTCTTGCCCCCTGCCTCCGAGGAAAGATTCAGGGTCTTTATCGAATTTCTCTTTGCAAACAGGCGCGCAGAAATAATAGACACTCCCTTTGTATTCCGAAGAACCGGCTGCGTCCTTTTTATCTATTGTCATCTTGCAGACAGGATCGACGGCCTGTCCGGTTGTCACCTGCTTGCCGATGCCGAGCTTTATTGATTTCTGCATTATTATTTCTTTTCCATATCCTGCACCTTATTGTGCAGCTCATCCATTTTCTTATGCATTTGTTCCAGGTCGGCCTCTGACGCCGTTCCCTTTTCCATCATATTCGACATATCCATCATATGCTTTGACATGTCTTTCATCATTCCTGACATCGCCTTCATCCTGTCGGCAGGCATATCCTCCATCATCCCGTGCATCCTTTCCATCATATCGGACATTTCCTGCATCATGCCCATCATATCACCCGACATATGCTGCTCCATCATAGCTTTATGGTCCATCATTTGTTCCTTGTGCATTTCACCATGCTGGCCGCCCATCATTCCGCCGCCGTGACCGCCCATGCCTCCGCCCATCTGGGCAAAGCCGTACACGGCCACACCCAAAATCAGGACTGTTATCAAATAGATGCGTTTCATATCAAACCTCCTTTTTGCAGGGGCGTATTGCGATACGCCCCTACTATTTAATGTATTTCTCAGGCTCTTTGTCAAATTTTTCTTTGCAGGCCTTTGCGCAGAAATAATAGGTTTTGCCTTTGTAATCGCTTTTCGCCGCGGCCTCCTTTTCTTTGACGTCCATCTTACAGACCGGGTCCCGCGCCATTTCCATCACCTCCCTTTTTTGTAGGGGCGACCCGCCGGGTCGCCCTACAGATTCTTCCTCAGTTTAGGCACAAACATCGGCGTCTCTTCCATATAGCGTTTATAGTCATTTCCGAACATGTTAATCATCTCACTTTCTTCCCTCTTTGACAACCTGTAATAAACAAAAACGAGGACAGGGAACATCAGCGCCGTTATGATAGTAGGCCACTGGATCAGCATGCCTATCATTATGATAAAAAGACCCGAGTACTGTGGATGCCTGACATATGCGTAAGGCCCCCCGGTCACCAGTTTTCCTTTTGCGCCGTGGACAAGCTTCCAGCCATTCCACATAATCGCGAACCCGAGGAACACCAGCCCGTTGCTGATGATATGGATAACCGTCATCATTGCCGCCCCGCCGCCCAGGAATGTCAGCCAGAGATGACCGCTCGCGTGTGAGAAGGGGTTTAATGCAGGATATTTGCTGCCGAGGATTCCGGTGAGAATATAAATCGTGAGAGGGAAGCCGTACATCTCCGTGAACAGGGCGACAAAAAACGCGATCGTCACTCCCATGGAGCGCCATTCCCTTTTCCTGAGCGGCGTGAGAAAGCTCAGGATGAAGAATACAAAGAGGGCGACGTTGACCACGACAAGCGACCAGAAACCGTATGCAAAAGAAACATCTTCGCCGTGCATTTTAATTCCCCTTCTTCGTCATTGTCCGTAGGGGCAATTCATGAATTGCCCCTACACTGAACACCACCTTTTATAAAAGAAATTATATACCGGCACGAAAACAACCCCGATATACACCCCGTAAAGGAAGCTTTCCACAAGACCGATGACGAACCCGCCGAAGGACAACCACTTGAAGGCGGGAAGCACTGCTTCAAGGAAATTCTGCATGCCGTGCAGTTTCTGCGGAACAATCAACCCATAGAGTACACACAGGACAAATGAGATGACAAAAAATATTCCCGCTGACCAACTGACGACCCTTATGTTTAATGGCATCCGCGACCCCCTTTCCCCTCTTTGTCTGGATGACCTTTATGCTCATCTTCTTCTTTACCATGCCCCTTATGTCCACCCGGGCCGCAGCATCCGCCGCCGAAAAGGTGCATGGAAATGAAGATGACGAAGAACATGATGAAGACCCAGTTTTCCCTTACCCATTCCATATCCTCGCCTCCCTGTTTATATTTGAAATGTTATCACTCTCTGCGGTATTGTCAAGCAATTCTCCCTCCATAACTCTTGCTCTCTTGTTTTCATGTTATCCCTGAATTTTGAAATAATTATGAAGTCTCCCGGTGCATTCTGTGTTAACCGGCTCTCTCATTTCTGTAATTCTTTCTTCTCTTTCTCCCTTTCAATATCCTTCCGGCCCCAAGCAATACCGGAAGCTCCTCTTTTATCTCAATCCCTGATTTTCCAAGCAAGGACTTAAGGTCGGATTTTATGAATTCCAGATAATATTTGCCTTCATAAGATTTGATAAAGTGATAAATCAGAAATCTGCGAATCCTGTTCTCAGGCAAAGCATAATCAACAATAATTATCATCCCTTCAGGTTTAGTGACTCTTGCCATTTCCTTCAAGGCCTTTTCTCTGACAGTCGAAAGCATATCATGCAAGGCAAAGGACACACAGGAAACATCAAAGCTGTTGTCCTTAAACGGCAGATTTACAGCGTCGGCGATTTCAAACCTCGCATTCTCATATTTATTTTTATCAATGGCTACCTTAAGCATAGCTTCAGATAAGTCAACGCCGATAACATCAAAACCCTTCCTCGCAAATGCAACTGCCTGTTTCCCTGTTCCGGTAGCAACATCAAGTATTTTCGAACCGATACCGGCATCGGTAAAGTTCACTACTTTATCCCTCAGTCTTGAGACAGGGGCGGTAACAACATCGTAATAGGGCGCCAGTATCCCAAATACCCTCTTTACGAGTGAATAGTATTCCTTTTCTTCATCCGTTAGTTTTTCTATTTTCCCTCTCCTTTCACTTATTCATTTTCATCCCGGACATCTCATCATCTCTTCCGACATCGCCCTCCGCCTAAAACCTGAAAGCCACCCCGGCCCCGCCCTTATAGTCTGAATGATAAGCCCCGGTCAGCGAGGCATATTTATTCAGCGTCCATTCCGCCCTGACAACGCCTTCCCACTGCGTCCCTGTATCATACTCGGCGTCGCCGGATAAACTGAGCCGGTCTGTAATCTGGAGTTTTTTTGAAAGTGATATCCTGATTTCATCTTTTGTGTCTGCCCATAATCTGCTTTCAACGTTCAGAGGCAGGAGATATCTGATCCCGAAGACCCCCCTGTCTTTTCCGTCAGTGATATTGCCTCCGGCAAGGATACTGAAAAAGCGGTTTATGTACCGGAAGTAAAGGAGCTCCGTGTCATAACTGCCGTGCCAGTCTTCCTCACTGTAAACAGAGAAGATATTCCTGGTGTTTGAGACAGTGAGGGCCGCTTCGCTCATTTGCGTCAAGAGTGAAAAGTTTCCCCAGTAAAACCACGGGTCTTTTTTCAGATTATTGGCCGGGTCCTTTCTTGCTTCCGCAATCTCAGGGTCTATCTCCGAGCCTTCATAACTAAGAACGGTAAACATCCCCGCCTTCATGTGATAAAGGATATGACAGTGGAGCGGCCAGTCCTTGTCCTCTCCGGCATAAAACTCTATTATCTGTTTTCCCATCGGGGGTATATCGACAGTATGCTTGAGAGGCGCGTATTCGCCCTGGTCATTCAGGACCCTGAAGAAAT
>QZKO01000045.1 GCA_003599505.1 Nitrospiraceae bacterium
TGAACTTCATCTTAACCCTGAGGAATGGTATCATTCTCCGGAAATGGCCTGCGGCAGCGATGAAGTCACGGATTACGATCAACTGCGTGAGAAGATTGACTACTACCTGAACGGCGGGATGATTTCACCGGAGACACTGCGGAACAGAGAGAAGATAATCGACCTCTGGTGCGACAGGGTTGACGGCAACGCGTCCCTGCGCTTTGTGGACGGGATAGACAAATTTCTCAGCAGAGGGCCGGTTGCGACAAGACGCTTTTACTGGTCAGATATAAAAACTCATATGTTATACTATGCATTCATATTCCCGGACTACAGGCTTCTTGACTTAAGACTCTACAGGAACCGGGGCCGGAAAATAGACAAACTCGGGCGCACGGATAAATATTTCAGGTCCCGGGACATCAAATACTGGGAAGACCGGATCAGACCTTTGTTGCAATAGACGGCTGATTGCGCATTTTGAAGGATTCGATCATCATGAGGGACAAAAAGGCACTGGTAACAGGGGCAGACGGCTTCATCGGGAGTCACCTTGTCGAAACCCTGATCAAAGAGGGCTGCCGCGTAAGGGCCTTCACATATTACAACTCTTTCAATTCATGGGGGTGGCTCGATACCTTCCCCAGGGAAATATTGAACGAGGTAGAAGTCTTTGCAGGCGATGTCCGCGATCCAAACGGCGTAAGAACAGCGGTCAGGGACATGGACCTGGTTTTTCACCTTGCCGCTTTAATAGGAATCCCTTACTCCTATCATTCGCCCGACTCGTATATAGATACAAACATACGGGGCACGATGAACGTCCTTCAGGCCTGTAAAGACCTCGGCACGGAAAGGACAATCGTGACATCAACGTCAGAGGTTTATGGAACGGCACAGCGTGTTCCTATTAATGAGAAACACCCTTTGCAGGGACAATCGCCCTATTCGGCGACAAAAATCAGCGCCGACAAAATCTCGGAGTCCTTCCACAGGTCCTTCAATCTGCCGGTAATAACGGCGCGTCCTTTCAATACCTATGGGCCGAGACAGTCGGCAAGGGCCGTAATCCCGACAATAATTACCCAGTTGCTCAGCGGCTGCGGGGAGATCAGACTCGGCTCGCTGACGCCGACAAGGGATTTAAATTATGTGCAGGATATATGCAATGGTTTTATCGCGCTTGCGCGGTGTGAAAAGGCCATAGGCAGGGAAATTAATATCGGTTCAGGCCACGAGATATCGGTCGGAGATCTCGCAAATATGATAATAGGACAAATTAACCCCAATGCAAAAATTATCGCAACGGATGAAAGGAAAAGACCGGCTGACAGCGAGGTAGAGCGCCTCCTCTGCGACAACAGCCTCATTAAAAAACTCACGGGCTGGACTCCCTCGGTGTCCCTTGAAGAAGGGATCAAACGGACGATACAATGGTTCAAAGAGACAAAAAACCTTGATAGATACAAATGGGACATCTATAATGTCTGATCCCGTCATATCACAGTTGATCCCGCTTTCAGTGCCGGAGCTGTCAGGCAATGAATGGAAATACATTAAGGAATGCCTTGATAGCGGATGGGTCTCTTCGGTCGGCAAGTTTGTTGAGCGGTTTGAAAACGCCCTGGCTGAATATACGGACTGCCGGTACTCGGTAGCGGTCGTGAACGGGACGTCGGCCCTCCACTTAAGTCTTTTAGCCTGCGGCATACAGCCTGATGACGAAGTAATAGTTCCGTCACTTACATTTATCGCTCCTGTAAACACGGTCAGATACTGCAGGGCATATCCTGTTTTCATGGACTGTGACAGAGACACGCTTTGCATTGACGTCCGGAAGACGGAAGATTTTCTGTTCAGCGAATGCGTCCGGCGCAGTGACGGATTTACTTACAATAAAAAGACCGGCAGAAGGATAAAGGCGGTGATCCCCGTCCATATCTTCGGCCATCCCGCGAATATGGAGCACTTACTGGACATTTCAATTAAATATAATATCACAGTAATTGAAGACGCCACCGAGAGCCTTGGTTCCGAACACAAAGGCAAAAAGACGGGGTCGTTCGGGGAAGCCGGATGTTTTTCCTTCAATGGAAACAAAATAATCACCACAGGCGGCGGCGGCATGGTAGTCACGGACAACAAGGATCTTGCGGACCGGATGAGGCACCTCAGCACGCAGGCCAAAAAAGACGCGATAACCGGCGACCATGACGAAGTAGGCTATAATTACCGCCTCACCAATATCCAGGCTGCAATGGGCCTGGCGCAGATGGAAAGGCTGGAAGAGTTTATAGAAATAAAGAGAAGAAACGCCGTGTCATACAGGGATCTGCTGGACGGGACAAGTAATGTGGACTTTTTGTGGGAACAGCCGCCCTCAAAAAGCAATTTCTGGCTTTATACAATAAAGGTCCCCCGGGAGCACAGGGACGCGCTGATGAAATATTTGTCAGAGAAAAAAATACAGGCAAGACCCATCTGGAAATTGATACATACTCTGCCGATGTATGCAGAGTGCCAGGCGTATAAAATCGACGAGGCCTACCAGGCGCATGGGACCTGCATAAATCTCCCGAGCAGCGTCAATATAAAACGGGAAGACCTGGAATATGTTGCGCATTGCATTAAGAACTATTTTCACGGGACATGAGAAACAAGAAAGAGAAAATCATATTGCTCGGCGGCGGCGGACACTCGAAGGTCCTGATAGAACTTATCAGGCTGGACAACAAATACAGGATTGCGGGGATATTGGATCCGAACCTCAGGATCGGGGACAATATCGCGGACATACCTGTAATCGGCGGCGATGATCTACTGCCCGCCCTTTATGGCAAGGGAGTCAGGAACGCCTGCATCGCGGTCGGCAGCGTTAAGGACAATTCCGCAAGAAACTCTTTATATAAGACAGCGAAAAGCGCAGGTTTTATTGTCCCGCCGCTGATTCATCCACGCGCGGTTGTTTCAGGTATGTCGGAAATTTCCGAAGGGGTGCAGGTCATGGCGAACGCGGTTGTTCAGCCGGGCTGTTTTATCGGTGAGAATACCATTATCAATACAGGGGCCGTTCTGGAACATGATTGCCGTGTCGGGGAGCATGCGCATATAAGTTCCGGCTCGGTTGTTTCAGGCGGATGTCATATTGGAGAAGGTTCTTTTATCGGCTCTGGCTCTGCCGTTATTCAGGGAATCCATATAGGGAAAAACGCGGTTGTCGCCGCCGGAGCCGCGGTTGTAAACAACGTTCCGGACAACGCGCTTGTAAAGGGAGTGCCGGCGAAATGAAGACGTTCATCATCGCTGAGGCCGGAATAAATCATAACGGCAGCGTGAAAATCGCCAAAGAGCTCGTTGACGCCGCCGCTGAAGCCGGCGCCGACGCGGTAAAGTTCCAGACGTTTAAGGCGGAAGAACTGGCGGCAAAGACAGCGGTAATGGCGGATTACCAGATAAAAAACACCGGCATGAAAAAATCCCAGTACGAGATGCTCAGAGAACTGGAGCTGCCGGAAGCCGCCCACAGGGAGCTTTTTACCTACTGCGGGAAGAAAAAGATTATGTTTATGTCCACGCCGTTTGATGTGGCAAGCGCGGACTTCCTTGGCAAACTGGGGATGGAGATTTTCAAAATCCCTTCCGGCGAGATAACCAATAAGCCGTTGATTCAGCGCATTGCCGGAAAGAAAAAGCCCCTCATCCTTTCAACCGGCATGTCTTATTTAGGAGAGGTCGAAAAGGCGATCAGATGGATAAACGAAGCCCGGGGTCATGCTCGTAAAAGCCCTCTGTTAACGCTGCTTCATTGTGTCTCAAATTATCCCGCTGTTGCCGACGATGTAAATTTGTTGGCTATTAAAACGATGAAGAATGCCTTCGGATTACCCGTCGGTTATTCGGATCATACAATGGGGACAGAGGTGCCTATCGCCGCCGCGGCAATCGGGGCTACTGTAATAGAAAAACATTTTACCCTTGATAGAACTATGGAAGGGCCCGACCACAAGGCGTCCCTGGAACCTCATGAATTAGGGAAGATGGTCGCGGCAATCAGGACAGTTGAGCGCGCAATGGGAGATGGGATAAAGAGGCCGGTTGCGAGCGAGCAGTCCGTCAGTCTCCTTGCCAGGAGAAGCCTCGTCGCCGCCAGACAGATAGAAGCAGGTTCAACAATAAATCCGGATGATATTGCTGTTAAGAGACCGGGAAACGGAATCCTCCCTGAATTCCAGGAAGTCATCGTCGGCATGAAGGTCAGGAGACGGATCGAAAAAGATTCGGTCATAATGTGGGGAAATCTGAAAGATGCGTAATATAGCAGTTGTTACAGGCACGAGGGCCGATTATGGCCTGCTTTACCATATTATAAAGGGCATATATGAAGATCCTGATCTCGGACTGTCTCTTGTTGTGACCTCGATGCATCTTTCGCCTGAGTTCGGCATGACGGTAAAGGACATCGAAAGAGACGGCTTCCCTGTAGCGGAAAAGATCGACATGCTCCTGTCCTCTGATACACGGGAAGCTATTGCAGCTTCAATGGGATTGGGCATGATCGGCTTTGCAAAGGCATATGCGCGATTGAAACCCGATATACTTGTGCTGCTCGGAGACCGCTTTGAAATCCACGCCGCCGCAAGCGCCGCGGTGCCTTTCGGGATCCCTGTTGCTCATATACACGGCGGAGAGCTGACCAAGGGCTCAATGGACGAGCTTTTCCGGCACTCTATAACCAAGATGAGTCATCTCCATTTTGTCTCAACGGAAAAATATGCTTCAAGGATAAGACAAATGGGCGAACGGCCTGAAAACGTCTTTGTTACGGGAGCGCCCGGACTGGACAACATCATAAAACTGAAATTATTTAACAGGGCGAGGGCCTCTGAAGAGATAGGTATTCCCGTGGACAAAGAATGGGGTGTTGTAACTTATCACCCTGAAACGCTGGAGAGGGAAAACTCTTCCGTGGTCCAAATAAAAGAAATTCTTAACGCCCTGGACGAATTCCCCTTGATACACTGGATTTTTACCTTTCCCAATGCCGATACGGACAGCCGGGCGATTGTACGTAATATCGAGGCATATGTCCGCCAGAGAAAAGGGAACTCCTCGGTTTTTATTTCGCTCGGACAGCTCAAGTATCTGTCGCTTCTGAAAAACGCCTCTGTCATGGCCGGCAATTCATCATCAGGCATTATCGAGGCGCCTTCATTTAAGTTACCCGTTGTAAATATCGGGAGCAGGCAGGACGGAAGAATACGGGCAAGGAATGTTATAGACGTTCCGGTCTGCAAAAAAAATAATATAATAAACGCCGTCAGGAAATCCCTTTCAAAAGATTTCAGGGACTCACTGAAAGGGCTTAAGAACCCATATGGCAATGGTCATGCAAGCTCAAGGATTGTAAAAATTCTGAAAAGAATACCGCTTTCCCGGTTACAGAAGAATTTTTATGATTTAAAGACAGGCAGGATTTAATATGGAAAAGGGCAAAATAAAACTTTTATGCACGCCGCCTGATACAAGCATTAAAAATGCAATCAGGACGCTCAATGAAACCGGCGGCAAGATCCTTTTTGTGACGGACGCCGAAGACGCGCTGCTCGGCACCATGACGGACGGAGATATCAGGAGGGGCATTATCAACGGAATGCAGCTTACCGATGGGGTCTCCGGAATAATGAACACAAAATTCTTTTCTATCAGGGCACAGGGGCCGGACAGTCTCCGCGAGGCAGGGCAGCTCATGCAGAAGCACTTAATCAGCCATATACCCGTCCTTGACGATAACAGGAGGATTATTGATGTCATTTCCTGGCTTGACTGTCTGAATCCGGAGACCGAACCCCCGCATAAGGCCCGGGATAAATTCAGGAACACTGTCGTAATAATGGCAGGCGGCAAGGGGACGCGGCTGGACCCGTTCACAAAGATACTGCCTAAGCCTCTTGTGCCGATCAGGGACAAACCGGTTATTGAGCATATAATGGACAGGTTTTTTATAAACGGTTTTTCAAAGTTCATTCTTGTAATAAACTACAAAAAGGAGATGATAAAGTCATATTTCAGCGAAAGTAAATTGCCGTATGAAATAGAGTTTGTCGAAGAGCAGGATTACTGCGGGACCGCCGGCGGGATATCATTATTGAAAAATAAAATTGAAGGCGCGTTTATAGTTACGAACTGCGATACATTCCTTGAAGGGGAATATTCGGACTTTATCAACTGGCATGAAAATCACAATAATTTCCTGACAATAATCGGCTCCCATAAGGAGATCGAGGTGCCTTACGGCGTGCTCCGCATGAACAACGGCTCACTGCTTGAAATAAATGAAAAGCCCAGGATTGACCTCTTCATAAATACCGGCACGTATATCTTTGAACCAGACCTGTTTGACTTTATAAAGGAAAACGAACGCATTGATATGGACAAGCTGATCGAACGGGTCAAGACGGAGCATGGCGACCGCGTCGGCGTTTACCCTCATTGGGGCGGCTGGTTCGATCTGGGACAGTGGGATGAATATAAACGGAGCCTGAAAAAAATCGGAGAGTATCCGGATGAATTATAGGGACCTCTTCTCTTGTGAAAACAAAGTGGCAGTGGTCACCGGCGGCGCCGGTCTTATCGGCAGGGAAATTGCCCTCGGCCTGTATAATTTCGGGGCAGAAGTCTATGTCGCCGACATAAACAGGGCAAATGCTGAAGGGATACTGAATGAAAAAACAGGATTTCTCCAACTTGATATAACGTCGGAAGACGGCATAAACAGAGCTTTCTCTCAGGCAATCAGGGAAAAGGGCAGAATAGACATCGTGGTAAACTGCGCATATCCGCGGACAGAGGACTGGGGCGAGAAATTCGAGAACATAAAATTCACCTCATGGAAAGACAACGTCAATAACCACCTCGGGGGTATATTCCTTTGCTGCCGCTCCGCCGCGGAGCAGATGAAAAAGCAGGGAGGCGGGGTCATTATAAACCTGGCGTCGATATACGGCATCAGCGCGCCTGACTTTTCAATCTATGAAGGCACCGACATGACCATGCCCGCCGCTTACTCGGCAATAAAAGGCGGGATAATAACACTGACAAAATATATTGCCGCCTATTACGGGAGGCACAACGTACGGGCGAATGCAATCTCACCCGGTGGGATTTATGACAGGCAGCCCGAAGCCTTTGTCAAGAAATATTCTGCAAAAACCCCCCTCGGCAGAATGGGAGCGCCTCAGGAAATTGTCGGCGCTGTGATCTATCTCGCCTCTGAAGCTTCGTCCTATGTGACAGGTGAAAATCTTCTGATTGACGGCGGATGGACCGCCTGGTAAGAAACCGTCAGGAAATATAATAGACACATGAAAGTGCTGGTTGCAGGCTGCGGCTCCATCGGGCAAAGACATGTCGGGAATCTTATTGATTCGGACAGAATTCACGAAATAATCCTCTATACGCAAAACAGAGACTGCGTCAAAGAACTGGATGACAAAGGGAAAATATGCTTCACCCCTTCTCTTGACGGGGTCACAGCCGATTTCGCTGTTGTTGCCAACGAGACCTGTAAACATATTGATACGGCCATTCAATTGGCTGAAAAAGGCCTTCATTTGTTCATTGAAAAACCGCTGTCGCATAATTTTGACGGAATTGATGCGTTAAGAGAGGCCGTTGAAAAAAAGGGCATAAAGACATTCGTCGGTTACAACTTGAGGTTTCTTAAGGCAATGGAATATATAAAAGAGCGGCTTTCAGGAGGCATTCTCGGTAATCTGTACTTTGTCAAAATAGAAGTAGGGCAGTATCTGCCTTTCTGGAGAAAAAACCGGGATTACAGGGAATCGTACAGTTCAAGCGCTGAACGCGGCGGGGGAGTTGCACTCGATTTGTCACACGAACTTGACTATATGCGCTATCTTTTCGGCGACCCGCTCAGATGGAAGGTTTTCCGCACAAGGACCGGCGAGCTCGACATAGATGCCGAGGACATGTTTGAAGGCCTTTATCTTTATGAGGAAAAATTCATCTGTAATGTGCATATGGATTATCTGCAAAAAGATGCGACCCGCACTCTCAGGATTAAAGGCAGTAAGGGCGAGCTTTTTTGCGATTTCCTAATGGGAGAGCTGACGGTTTCCGCTGGAAATGCAAGGACTGTCATAAAAGACGCTTTTATATTTGATATTAATAAAACATACCGTGACGAGATGGACCATTTCATGGATATTGTTGAAAAAGGCACGGAGCCGGCTGTCACCCTTGAAGACGGGATAGCCGTATTGAAACTGATAAAGGACAGTTAACGTGTGCATTCCTTCAGAGCAATCCGGGGTTTCCCATGTATAACAATAATGTAATACTGTGCGTTATTCCAGCCAGAGGAGGTTCAAAGGGTCTTCCGGGAAAAAACACGAAACACCTCCTGGGGAAACCCCTTATCGGCTATACGATTGAGCAGGCGCGGCAGTCAAAGTATATTGACCGTATCATCGTCTCTACTGAAGACCCCCTGATAGCAGAAGTCGCAAAAAAGTTCACTGCTGAAACGCCGTTTATTCGGCCCAGGGAGCTTGCGGAAGACAACAGCAGCACGCTTGATGTGCTTGTCCATGCAATCAGGTGGATGGAGGAGAGGGAAAACTACAGGTTTGATATCCTGGTGCTCCTGCACGTAACGACTCCTCTCAGATATCCTGAAGACATTGACAATTGCATTTCCCTCCTTGTAGATGAAAAAGCTGATAATGTTTTTTCGGTAACTGAAGCCCAAAGGAACCCTTATTTCAACATGGTGGAAATCAGCGGTAATAATGAAGTAACGCTTGTAAAAAAAGGGGTCTTCGCCACAAGACAATCTGCCCCTGAGGTCTATGACATGAACTCCTCGATATATGTCTGGTGGAAGGATACATTCAAGGCGGAAAAAGGACTCTTCCTCAAGAAGACCAGAATATATACAATGCCAAGGGAAAGATCCATCGACATAGACGGGCCTCTGGACTTCAGGATCGCCGAGATGCTGCTGCAGGATAAGCAACTATCTTAAAGCCCGATGTTCTTCGCTAATTCCTTATGTTAAGGAAAAAGATATTTATTAACACGGCTGTAAACTCGGGAGGGAAGCTTTTGTCCTTTGCCCTCCAGATATTCATTATGACATACCTGATAAAAGTCCTCGGGAAAGACTCTTACGGGGTAGTCGTGCTCGCCCTTGCCCTTGTCGCCAATACCAATATCCTTGAGGCCGGCTTCGGCCTGTCCGTCACGAAATATGTTGCAGAGTACAAGGCCAGGGGCGACTGGCCGAGGCTTCTTCAGACAATAAACACAAACCTTGTCATCTCCACAATAATGGGAATTGTAATGTGTTCCATACTTACGCTTATAAATGAAGTCTTCCTTGAAAAAATATTTACCATTCCGTCAGAGCTTGTTCCCGGCGCAAAAAACATGATCAGGGCGCTGATACTGCTTTCAGTCGTCGAATTCTGGTCAGTCAGCCTGATACGTGTTGCAGAGGGGCTTCAGAAGTTTGCTCTGGCCAGGTCTATGGAGCTTGTCAAATGGTTTCTCAGGGCGGTATTTGTTTTAATAGCGGTCTATGCCGGGTACGGATTAGCAGGAATAGGCGCGGCCTATCTGGCCGCCGGCATTCTGAGCCTTGTCGTCGTCTATATAAAGGTCATTATGCAAGACCCGGAGCTCAGGTTATCCATATCGCTCAGCAGCAAGGAATCCTTCAAACAGCTCTTCGGCTTCAGCATCTGGATATTCCTGTCAAAAGCGTTCGCGTTCATTTCATACAAAATCGATACAATAGTTATCGCCATATTCCTCCCGCCGGCAAACCTTGCCTACTACAGCATAGCTTTCAAGGTATACGAGATTCTAAGTTACGGCATCAACCTGATATCATATGCGATCATGCCAGTGACTTCTGAACTTCAAGCCGCAGATAATCGGACTAAATTAAGACTGCTGTTTCACAAGTCTTCCAGGTATACATTGATGTTTATGTTTCCCATTTTGGCCTTTTCTTTTTTATACGTGTTTCAGGTAATAGAATTCTGGGTTGGAGAAGACTTCGGCATTTCTGTAATGTTGGCCCAAATGTTTATCATTTCCCTGTTCTTCGTAGCTCTTTCTTCAAGCGGGGCAGTTATGATGATAGGACTTAACAGGGTAAAAGAACTTGTCGTTTATGCCGGCGCGGGCTCCTTAGTAAATCTGACAGTCAGTATTGTAATGGTAAAAGAAATAGGAGTAAAGGGGGTTCTGGTCGGGACCCTGGTCGGGTCGGTCATAATTGCTTCCGGATATTTATACAGGATGCTGAGATTGTTTGAATATCCCTTCCTGCTTTTCCTGAAAGACATTCTCGGCTGGCCGTTGACAGGAGCAGCAATACTCGGGAGCGTCCTGTCCGCGCTGCCCGGTAATTTTTACATCGGGGTATCAGTGACTCTCATTTATATGGCACTGTCTGTTCTCTTATTTTCCGACAGGGATGACATCCGGGCCATAATGAACCGAAGGGACCGGGACATTAAGTTTTCATCATGAATACTTCTTTAAACAAATTAAAATGGAAGATCAAGGTCTCAGTATACAATCAGAATATACTCAACTTGATTAGAGTGACTAAATATTTTTGCCTGGTAAATGAGTCGTCAAGATTACTGGATATCGGATGCAATGATGCCGTCTATACAAAGAAATACTGTGACAGCTTCGGAATTGATTTTGAGAATGCCTGCGGTATCGACTACAATGAGGAAAACATAACAGCTCTACCGAGAGACAGATTTTACTATCACGATATAGACTTACTGCGTCCGCTGCCATACGGGGACAGACTGTTCGACCTGGTCATAATGAATCAGGTGCTGGAGCATGCAAAGAATATCTCGCATATCATTGCGGAAATCAACAGGGTTTCCCGAAAAGGTTCGACATTCGTTTTATCGGTTCCCAATCTTGCAGCTTTGCACAGCAGATTGCTGCTCCTGGCAGGGAAAATGCCGTTAGCTATCCAGGGCATGGATGCCCATGTAAGGGGATTTACAATAAACTCACTTAAAAAATATGTGTCCAACTACGGTTTCCAGTATACCGGGTGCACAGGCAGCGGATTATATCCTTTTACGGGAAGTCTTACCGGGTATATCGGACGACTATTCCCTCAGTTCTCAGTATTCATTACTCTGGTTTTTAAAAAAACCGATGATTACGATTTGTCCAAATTGCGGACCAAACATTTTCACGAAACTAAAGTTGACTTTTAATAAATCTGCCGGGACGTACGTCACTGATATGCTTTTATCAGCCCTTAATTACAAGAACTTATTTAAGGCATTTTTACTCTTTGCCATTCTTTATAACGGATACAGATACTTCTATTTCCCATGGGATAAAGGAGGCCAGGCGCCCTCTATGCCCTTATATTTCTCCATATTAAAGGACGCGCCCTGGGCCATTATCGTTTTCCTTGGTCTTGGCGGATTATATTGCAACAGAAAAAATCCTGCGGGACCACTGTACCGGAAATGGGAAAAATATGACTATTGGACGCTTTTTTTTATAATTGCCCATATTATTCTGCTTTCTGTTGCTGTCGCGCATCTTTCCCATAAAAACCCGATCGATGTTTTTCAACGGGATATCAAAAATGTCCAGTACGTTTTTTTGCCGTTAATATTCCCGCTCATCATCAAAAGTGAACATGATATTATTAAACACCTGGACTGGTTGACAATAATCGGGGTTTCCGTGTCCCTGTTTGGATATTATACCCACCTGTTTGTCCCGGCATTTACCCTGGAAAACGCAGTACTGTCAACCCTCCAGTCTCCAATTTGCTTCGGCACCTTCGCGGTAATATTGTTTATGATAGCATTGCCCCGCGTACTTGAAAGCGAAGTTTCAGCATACTGGTACTCGGCTTTGTGTTTATTCTATGGCAGCATCCTGCTATCGGCATCCGCTGCAGCGCTCCTGAGCATGATAGTCGGAACACTTTTTGTATTGTTTATTTCAAGACCTCGTTTGTCCAGCTTAAAGCGGGTCTGTGTCCTTATGATTATTTCGAGCCTCATATTTTACGGCCTCGGTTTTTTCAACAAGCTTACGGGCAAGGTGAACAATTCCGTTTCTTCCTATACCTCTCTTAATGGGATTAAGTCCTATGAAGAGGTAAACATAAAACCTGCCGGGAAGCCCTCTTTTTCGTGGGACTTTCTCAAGATACCTTACAATCCCATTTCAGACAATACATACCGTTTCACAACTCAATATACCAGTATTGCTGCCAGGAAAGTATATTTCGAGGAAATTACAAAGTATCTGAAGACAGCCTCAGTAAAGAATATTTTGTGGGGAGATTTCTCTCTGAAAAACCATTTTGAGTATGATAATGTATATTTCTATTTCATAAAAAATGATGGTATAATTGTTACGGCCTTGATATTATCACTTCTAAGCGGTGGTATTTTTACCGGCTTTAAAAAATTCAAAAAGTTAAAAAAATCGGGCAGGACCAAAATGGCCGGCATATCGTTGGGTGTTACCGCGGCATTGTTTATTTTAACTGTTATCCAGTTTAACCTTTCCTATTTTTTTACTATTTATCCTCTCAATTTTCTGACATATTTTCTTCTGGTTTTAATTGCTTTCATCAATCCTTCGGATGAGAGCAACATGCAATCAGATCAGGTGCAGTGATATGACAGGTCAAAAAATCGACATACTCTTCGCCATCATGGCTGTTCAGGAAGTTGAATTTTTCATTCCCGTTGCCAGGCGGCTCATGCAGGAAGACGGCCTGAATATTTCCTTTCTGACCTTTCATGAGGCGGGAGATGATATTCTTGAAAGAGAAGGTATCCCTTATTTCAGCCTGCATAAAATCAAAAGGGAAAAGGAAAGAAACGTCAGACAGGCTTCGGGGGATGTTGAACATATAGAGAAAAAGCTGGGCGTGCGTGTTGAAAACCTGATCTTTCATGAAATGCACATGTCCGGCAGAAACAGAAAGGATTTGATATCAAAGGCTACATGTTATGATTCCATATTTAACGACATCCTGAGGAGAAACGACATTGGCTGCGTGGTGCAGGAGCTCGGAGGCTTTATCGCGCCTTTGACCCTATATTATGCTTCCGCCGAAAACAGGACCGATCATATATTCATCGAGCCTGCCATGTTCAGAAAAAGGATTGTCTTTACTCTTAACAACCTTTACGCTGACATACCCTGCTATGAAGACAGGAAGGCGTCAATGAACGACGACCTGAGGAGTCTGCTCGATGACTACAAAGACCGTAAGACCGTTGTCATACCGAAGAAGGACAGGCATTTCTTTCAGGACATGACCTTCAGGAGGTTATTTTCATCCGATAATTTCCGCCGCCTTTCAAGAAAACTTTACCACAAATATATACTCGGGCGAGAGGAAGAGTACAACTGGATTTTTCAGTATGCAGCCATGCACTTGATAAAAGCGGTCAGGAGAAAGGTTCTCGGTATTTACTATACGAATCCTGTTGAAGGAGAGAAATATGTGTATTATCCGTTTCATGTCCCTCTCGACGTGCAGCTTACGGCCCGGTGCCCGGAGTTTTTCGGGCAGGAATATCTCGTGACCCTGATAGCGAAAAGTCTTCCTCCGGGTTACAAGCTTTATATAAAAGAACACCCCGCGGCCATCGGAGGACATTCCCTGTCAAAACTGAAAAAAGCCCTTGCCTTGTGCGACAACATCAGGCTGATCCAACCGGGGCGTAATTCATATGACATCATCAGGAAGGCCGCCTGCGTCATCACAGTGAATTCAAAAGTCGGTTTTGAAGCCATAATACAGGGGAAGGCAGTCATCGTCCTCGGGAAGACCTTTTACAGGGGAAAAGGGATGACCTTCGATGCCGGCAGCAGCCTGAGCGAACTTCCTGAAACTTTAAAGAAGGCCGTCAACTGCGGTCCTGTAAATCAAGGTGAACGGGACTCCTTCCTGGCCAGGGCATATGACTGGTCGTTCAAAGGCGAACTCTACGAAAATAGCCCGGAGAATCTTGCCGACTTTTACAATTCACTGAAGGCTTTTATGCTGGAATCCGGGACGATCCGGGGAAAAGAACCCTGTCTTGAAGGTACGTTAAGATGAGATATAAAAGAATCTTGCTCCTGTTCCCTGACTATAAGGGCGGGCACTTCGGCGCTCTTCGCCCCCCTGCCGGTCTCGGTTATATCGCAGAGACACTGAAGACGGACCGTATTGATTATGAAGTCGTGGACATGGCCGCAGGGGCTTCGATGGAGGAGCTGAAGGAAAAGATCGTTTCATTTAAACCCGATCTCGTCGGGATAAGCATGATGACCTTCATGTACAGGAGGTCATATGAAATCATAGGCTATGTCAAGAAAACAAACCCGTCCCTCAAAATAATTGCCGGCGGCCCTCATGTCTCGACCCTCAGGGAAAAGGTCCTGCAGGAGTGCCCTTCGCTGGACTTCGGGGCGGTACTTGAAGGAGAGATGACGATCCTTGAACTATGCAGGGGCGTCGATCCGTCTTCGATAAAGGGATTAATTTACAGAAACGGAGAGGATATTATTTTTAACGGCGAAAGGACCTTTATAGACAACCTCGATAATGTCCCTTTCCCGAAATTTGAAAAATTTCCTCTCGGCAAGTATGTGACCGAGGAAATCGGGATAGTGTCATCGAGGGGTTGTCCGCATGGATGCATATACTGCCCCGTAAAGGCCGCCATAGGAAGACAATGGCGGAAACGGGGCGCCGACGCGATGGTTGACGAGATACAGTACTGGTATGACAGGGGATACCGCCAGATGAGTATCCTTGACGACAATTTTACTTTTGAGAGGGCAAGGGTAATTGAAATTTGCGAAAAGATCAAAAGCAGGGACCTCAAGGGCCTTGAACTTAATTGTAATAACGGCGTCAGGGCTGACAAGGTGAATCATGAGATTCTCAGGCATATGAGAGAGGCGGGCTTCGCATATCTGGCGTTCGGGGTCGAGGGCGGAAACGACAAGGTGCTGAAAAACATAAACAAAGGGGTGAAGATGGAGTCCATTGAAAGGGCGATTAAAGAGGCCCTTGAACTCGGCTTCAAAGTGACCCTGTTCTTTATAGTCGGTTCGCCCGGAGAGACCATGGACGACATAAAGGATTCCATAAACCTGGCGCTTAAGTATCCTGTGTTCGATGCGAGGTTTTACAACCTGATTCCCTTCCCGCAAAGCAGGTTATACGATTGGGTCAGGGAGAACAACTATTTTACGGTGGATTCCGAAACATATCTCAACAACTCATCCCAGTGGAGCTGTCAGCCTGTATTTGAAACTCCTGACCTGAACAGGCAGGAGCGGGAGGAGGCATTGAGAATAGTAAGAGGCGTCAGGAAAAAAATCAGGTATAATTCGATGAGAAGTTCACTATCAGCGAAACTGGGGCCTGCGGCGTCATTGGTTGCCACACTCTACGTTAACGACTGGGTCCAGGATAAATTGATGAAGAGCGGCGCCCTGAGGAGAAACCTGAAAAAAGCCTTCATGCGTATTTCACATTAAGACTATGAGAGTATTATTCCTTAATCCCCCGTTCATGTCCCGGCACGGGAAGTTCTCCAGGGAGCAGCGCAGCCCTGCCGTTACAAAAAGCGGCACTTTTTATTATCCCATGTGGCTCTGCTATGCCGCGGGGCTTCTTGAAAAACACGGCTTTGAGGTCAGGGTAATAGATGCCCCGGCAAAGCGGATGTCTGTTGAGGACGCCCTTTCCGCGCTCAAAGACTTCGCTCCCGAGCTCATTGTTGTGGACACCTCAACCCCCAGCATATATGCGGACGCGGACGTTGCCCTCAGGATAAAGGGCCTGACCGGCGGCTTCATCGTCCTCGTAGGCACCCATCCTTCCGCCCTCCCCGAACAGACGCTGAAGATAAATGATTGCGTTGACGCGGTCGCCAGGAAAGAGTACGAATATACTGTGCTGGAGCTTGCGTCGCTCATGGAAAAAGGGGCGACGGGCAGGGAAGCGTTAAGCAAAATTGACGGCCTTTCTTTCAGGCAGGGGGATGAAATATTTCATAACAGGGACAGACAATTTCTTGACGACGTCGATTCGCTCCCTTTCGTCAGCGAAAGCTACAGGAGGCATCTTGATTACAGGGATTACTTCTACGCCCACAGCAGGCACCCGATTGTTACGCTTATTACGGGCAGGGGTTGTCCGCATCGTTGCGTGTACTGTCTGTATCCTCAGACCTTCAACGGTCACAGGCTGAGATACCGCAGCATAAAAAATGTCGTGGACGAGATAGAGTACTGCTACCGGAATTTCCCTGACCTTAAAGAGATAATGTTTGAGGATGATACCCTGACCGTGAACAAGAAAAGGGCGACGGAATTCGCTCACGAGATATTAAAGAGGGGACTGAAGTTCAAGTGGTCCGCTAACTCGCGCGCAGACGTCGATCTGGAAACCATGAAGATCCTGAAAAAGGCCGGAGCGAGGCTTTTCTGCGTGGGCATAGAAAGCGGGGAGCAGTCCATTCTTGATTCGATGAAAAAGAACCTCAAGGTTGAAAGGATCAAACAATTTTTCATGGATGCCAGGCAGGCCGGCATTCTGATTCACGGCTGTTTCCTCGTCGGCAATCCCGGCGAGACAGGGGAGACCCTTAAAACCACGCTCGATTTTGCCCTCGAATTAAACCCTGATACCGCCCAGTTTTTTCCCATCATGGTCTACCCCGGCACAAGCGCGTATGACTGGGCAAAACAGAACAAATACCTGGTGACGGAAGATTTTCAGGAATGGCTTTCCCCGGAGGGGCTGCATAATTGCGTTCTTTCGCGGCCGGGCCTTTCAAACAGGGAACTTGTCGCATTCTGCGACGAGGCAAGAAAAAAATTTTACATGCGGCCCTCTTTCATAGCGAGAAAATTTATCCAGGGCCTCTCCAACCCGCAGGAACTCAAAAGGCTCTCAAAGGGCGCCTTCACGCTGTCGAAACACCTGTTAAAGCTTACACCTGCACTCCGCAAAGGCTGCGACCCTTAGCATGGTTTCCGTCATAGTACCCGCATATAATGCCGAAAAGACGCTCGCCGGGTGTCTCGATTCACTCACCAGACAGGATTACCGCGGACGTTATGAAGTGATCGTTGTCGATGATGGATCTACCGACTCCACTGCCCGCATTGCTGCAGGGTACTCCGTGGCAAAGCTGGTAAGACAGGAGAATGCCGGGCCCTCGTCTGCGAGAAATAAAGGGGCTGCCGCGGCTGAAGGCGAGATAATTCTTTTTACGGACTCTGATTGCATGCCTGAGCCTGACTGGATTTCTGAAATGCTCAGGCCTTTTAATGAAAATCCTGAGATTGTCGGCGTCAAGGGGGCGTATAAAACGCGCCAAAAAGAGCTGGCCGCGAGGTTTGTCCAAATTGAGTATGAAGACAAGTACGCCTATATGATGAGGAACAAATATATTGATTTTATCGACACCTACTCCGCAGGCTTTAAAAAAGCCGTCTTCCTTGAAATGGAAGGATATGACACGGAATTTCCCGTAGCCTGCGCCGAGGACATTGAGCTTTCCTACAGATTGTCACGCCGCGGGTACAGGATGATTTTCAATCCGGCCGCGATAGTCTATCATATTCACCCCGACCGGTTGACCGGTTATCTGAAAAAGAAATACAAGTTTGCGTACTGGAGGATGCTCGCGCTCAGGAAAAATCCCGGCAAGTCCCTAAAAGATTCACACACGCCGCAGATGATGAAACTTCAGCTCCTGTTTCCTCCCCTAATCATCGGTAGCGCGATACCAGCGCTTCTGTCGGACAAACACCTGTATTTGTCCGGTTTTATCCTGCTTGTGTTGCTCTTTGGAATCACTACGGCGTCATTCACTGTAAGAACTTTAAAGAGAGATTTCACTGTAGGACTGTTATCCCCGGCGCTGCTGTTTTGCCGGGCGGCGGCGCAATTTTCCGGCGTGCTTTCCGGGATTATTTATATCAGCAAAAGAAAATAAATAGAGGCTGGATGAACGTATAAAAGATAGGTCCGCGTACTTGGGCAGGGAATAAGAATTAATCACCCCTGAATTTCCGTAAGTTCAATCAGCAGCCTCATTGCCGCAAGCGCGGCTTCCTCTTTGTTTTCGTCCCTGTTTCCCTTTAACCTTAATTCACGGGAAACAGTCTTTCCCACCCTGCCTGCCGCTATGTAAACCAACCCTCTTTCCTTTCCCTCAAGCGCGTCAGGACCGAGGTTGCCAGTGGCGGATACGGCGTAGTCCGTTTTTGAGAGCAGACGGACCTTTTCAGCCATCTCCCTTGCAATCTCATCACTGACAACTCCATACCCCGATATCGCATCCGGAGAAATACCGAGTATGCTTCTCTTGATTTCTTCCGAATAGGCTGTAATCCCCGCTGTAAAGAACTTGCCCGCTCCGGGAAGAGCAGTAATGAAATGACTGATAAGCCCGCCTGTGCAGGATTCTGCAACTGAAAGCGTCAACCCCTTATTCCTGAAAAACTCATGCACCTTTGAAATTGCCTCAAAAATCTCCTGCTTCATGCTATAGATTGTAGCACTTCCGGAATAACTTTTAACCGCGTTCATGAACCTGGACGGGTATGGCGGTAAAGCGGCGGGAGGTTACTTCAGTATCCTGTTTTTCTCATCTACCCTGATAATAACAGGAGAAAAACCCTTAATCTCTTCTTCAGTGTAATAGCAGTATGAAAAGATTATTATCACGTCGCCTACCGTGCCTTTCCTGGCAGCGGGCCCGTTGAGACAGATTACGCCGGAATTCCTTTTGCCCGGGATCACATACGTTTCAAACCTCTCGCCGTTATTCAGATTGCTGACCCGGACCTGCTCGTAGGGTATCATTCCGGAGGCTTCAAGCAGCGCCTCATCCACTGTCAGACTGCCTTCGTAAGTGATATTGGACTCGGTCACAACGGCCTTGTGTATTTTGGCCCTCAACATGCAGCGAAGCATTATAATTTCCTCACATTATTACTGATAATATCTGCTAACTTCACGATAACAGATTGATGATACAGGATTCAAGAGTTCGAAGATTATCCTATGATCTTCGGCACTTTGTAAAAGCCGCCTTCTTTTTCAGGGGCGTTCTGCAGCGCGGTCTCCCCGGGAAGAGAGTCCGTTATCCCATCTTCCCTGAAAACATTTTTTATGGGAAGGACATGGGCCGTGGGTTCTATATCCGTCGTATCGAGCTCGTTCAGTTTGTTTACGTACTCAATAATACCGCCGACCTGTCTGGAGAAAAGCTCCTTCTCTTTTTCTGCCAGATTGAGCCTTGCGAGCAGAGAAACATGCCCGATGTCCATCAAATCTTCTCCAGGTTGGCGAATTTAAGGGAAAGTCTCTTTATCCCGACAGACGGGAAGTTCACCATGACCTTCACGTCATCCGTCTCTCCATAACTGTCCCTTACCACTCCTATTCCCCACTTCGGGTGCTTTACCCTGGAGCCTGTCACAAAGGGAGATGTACCTAAAATATCTCCGGAACGTTGGACCGTCTGGAAAGCGATTTTATCCGTCTTGGGTCTCTTCTCAACGCAGCGGTAACATCCGGCCGGTATGTCAGCGAGAAACCGCGAAGGCTGCTGCTCCTGCAGAGAGGTATACAATCTCCTCTTTCGGGCCCCGGTCAGAACAAGAAAATCCTGCGCCCGTGTTACGCCGACATAAAAGAGCCTCCGTTCTTCCGCAAGCTCCTCAGGGTCCTTTATCGCATGGAAGTGCGGCAGGAGACCGTCTTCAAGCCCGGTGATGAACACCACCGGGAATTCAAGCCCTTTCGCGCTGTGAAGGGTCAGGAGGGAAACCGCGTCGTCCTCGCAGGCCTCTTCCATCCCGCTGTAAAGTGAAGCAAGGTCGATAAACCCGCCGATGTCCTTCCCCCCGGTAAGATTTATAAGCTCCGTGACATTGTCGGCTTTTTCCTCACCGATCCAGTCGAGATATCCTGTTTTATCACATATCAGTTTTATCAGGTCCGGCAGAGGAGAGTCCCTGTGCGCGATCAGCTCATCCATTATATCCGCAAACCCGCTGATTTTATCTTTCAACGCGGCCGTGTGAGCGTTACTTCTGAGGATATATTTCATGGTCCGGTAAAGACTTTCTTCCCTCTTGCGGGACTCGCTCTCCACCCTTGTAATAGTAGCCGCGCCGATCTGCCTCGGCGGACAATTGACGATTCTTTTAAGGCTTACCGTATCATCCGGATTAGCGATTACTTTCAGGTAAGAGATAATATCTTTTATCTCTTTTCTCTGATAAAAGCTGATCCCTCCGAATATGCGGTAATGCTGTCCGTTATCCCTTAGCGCCTCTTCGAGGGCCCTGGACTGCTGGTTTATCCTGTAAAGGACAGCGATGTCTTTATAAGAATACTTGCCTTTAAGATAGAGCTCCTTGATCAGCCTCGATATGTACCGCGCCTCTTCAAGCTCATTGCTCGCGATGCAGTAATACACCTTCTCGCCGGCGCCTCTTTCCGTCCAGAGTTTCTTGGGCATTCTTGAAGGATTACGAGCGATAACGCTGTCCGCGATATTGAGAATATTCTGGGTAGAACGGTAATTCTGCTCCAGGCGGATGACTTTTGTTTTTGAAAAATCTTTTTTAAAGAGGTGGATATTCTTTACCTCTGCGCCCCGGAATTTATAAATACTCTGATCGTCGTCTCCCACAACGCAGATGTTTTTATCTTTTGAAGACAGGAGCCTGGCAAGCCTGTACTGGGACACATTCGTATCCTGAAATTCATCTATCATTATGTGCGAAAACTCTTTCTGGTATTTTTTCAGGACTGCCGGGTGCCTTTCAAACAGCCTGACGCAGAACATGATGAGGTCGTCAAAGTCCAGGGCGTTATTTTTCCTGAGCTCGTCCTGGTATCTCACATAAACCCGCGCAAACTTTTCGTCAAAGCCGTAGCTGTCTTCACCGGCAAGCAGCTCTTCAGGCCCGGTGAGTGAGGCCTTGAGAGAGGATATCTTTGATAAAATACCCTTGTAAAGCGCTTCATGTATCCTGAATTCCTTCAATATAGTACGGATAAGGCTGCCGGAGTCGTCATCGTCATAAATGCAGAAATCCTTACGGAAACCGAGGGTATCTATTTCCTTTCTCAATATCCTTGCCGACAGGGAATGAAAGGTGCCGATCCATAAGCCGTTCGTGCTTTTCCCTGTAAAGCTTTCTATCCTCTCCTTCATTTCCCCGGCAGCTTTGTTGGTAAACGTCATCGCGAGTATTGAAGCAGGCGGGACTTTGTGCGCGGTATTGAGGTAGGCAAACCTGTGAGTGATGACCTTTGTCTTGCCGCTTCCCGCGCCGGCAAGAACGAGTAACGGTCCGTTTGTATGTGTGACCGCTTCCCTCTGCTGAAGATTCAGGTCATTCAGTAATGTGTTTTTCGTCATTCTTCTCCCAAATATGAAGCGCTTTGATAAACAGATTGAAGGATTTCTTTACAAAGCCGGATTATTCATAAGCCGGAGCAGGCATGATGGAAAAAAAACATACAGTAAGATACCTTAATTAGTTTTAAGTAATTAGTTGCCGGACAAAAACTAACACTATTTCCTGAAACCTTACTTGCTCCGTTTTTATGAACAGACCGGGTTAAGCGTTTATAACATTATATCAGACATAACGGAAATTTGTTGCCGCTTATGGCTGAATAGATAAAATTTATACCTATTCCACGGTAACGCTTTTTGCGAGATTCCTGGGCTGATCGACATTGCATTTTCTCAATACCGCCATGTGGTAAGCCAGCAGATGGAGAGGGATTGAAAAGATAACAGGGGTAAGATAGTAGTTTGTTTTCGGCAAAAACAGCGCGTGAGAAGCGCGGACAAGGGCCTTCGCGGCTCCCTCGGTTGCGACCGCTATTACTTTCCCGCCGCGACTGTTTACTTCTTCCATGTTGGAAAGTATCTTTTCGAAGACCTTATCATCCGGGGCCAATGCAAGCACCGGCATGTTGTTGTCAATAAGGGCTATCGGCCCGTGTTTCATCTCTCCCGCGGGATATCCCTCAGCATGAATGTATGAAATCTCCTTTAATTTCAGCGCGCCCTCAAGGGCTATGGGGTAATTTATGCCTCTGCCGAGATAGAGAAAATCCCTGGCATGATAAAATTTTCTCGCTACCTTCAAGACCGCGTTGTTGATCCGGAGCGCCTTCTCAACTTTTTCCGGCAATTGAAGAAGCTCGCTGAACAACTCCTTTATCTCTCCTGATTTAAGCGCGCCCTTTGCCTTTGCGAGCGCGATTGAGAACAGGTAGAGCCCCGTAAGCTGGGTGGTAAAGGCCTTTGTTGAGGCCACGCCTATCTCCGGTCCGGAGTGGGTATAAAAAACGCTGTCGGCCTCTCTTGCCGAAGTGCTGCCTACCACGTTACATATACTGAGCACTCTGGCCCCCAGTTTTTGGGCCTCTCTCTGCGCCGCTATTGTGTCCGCTGTCTCTCCTGACTGGGTAATAACGATGACAAGACTGTCTTCGGGAACAATCGGCCTCCTGTACCGGAATTCGGAGGCGATATCAACTTCACAGGGCACTCTCGCCATGTCTTCAATCATATATTTCCCGATAAGGGCCGCGTGCCATGATGTGCCGCAGGCTACAAGAAAAATCTTGTTCACTTTTTTCAGATCGCCTGCCCTGAGGGAAAACTCTTCAAGGTTTACAACCCCTTTTTCAGGGAAAAACCTTCCCCTGATCGTGTCCGAGATAGCCCTCGGCTGTTCATATATCTCCTTGAGCATGAAATGCCTGTAGCCGCCTTTTTCAGCCATTGCGGGACTCCACGTAATTCTGGTTGTCTGCTTCCTGACCGGTTTTTTACTTATTAAACCGGAAATCGAGACGCCTTTATCTGTAATTACTGCCAGTTCGCCGTTTTCGGGAATTATCACGTCCCTTGTGTATTTCAGAAACGCGGGGATGTCCGAAGCAATAAAAAATTCTCCCTCGCCGAGACCCAGGACCAGGGGGCTGTCTTTCTTTACGGCAAGCATCCTGTCAGGCTCCCTCTCATTGATAACACCAATAGCATAGGCCCCCTCCACGTGCTTTAAGGCCTCACGCGTTGCGTCTTCAAAAGAAAGACCTTTCTGTGAAAAGCTGTAAATAAGGTGACAAATGACTTCCGTGTCGGTCTCGGAAGTAAAGACATGCCCCTTCTTCTTCAAATCCTCTTTCAGCTCGAAATAGTTCTCTATAATCCCGTTGTGCACCAGGACTATCCCGCCCGCCCGATGGGGATGCGCGTTCTCTTCAGAAGGCCTGCCGTGGGTCGCCCATCTCGTATGACCCAGGCCTATAAAGCTCCTGAGTCTTTCCCCTTTTATGGAATTTTCCAGGTCCCTTATCTTTCCCGCGCAGCGCCTGACGGTTATTTTGTTATCATTCAGAAACGCTATCCCTGCGGAGTCATATCCCCGGTACTCAAGCCGCTTCAGGCCATTGATAAGAACAGGGATGGCATTTCTTTTCCCGACATATCCGATTATTCCACACACCTTTTTTCCCCTTTCAATGTTAACGCTCCAACTTTCAACTTTTAACTTTCAACTTTCTTTTGAGCGCCCAGCCTTTTAAATTCTGCTGTCTGGCCCTGCTTATCGCGAGGTCGCCTGACGGGACGTCCCTGGTTATTGTCGCTCCGGCAGCCACATACGCGTCTTTTCCGATTTTAACAGGGGCGACAAGCTGCGAATCGCTCCCGATAAAAACACCTGATTCGATGACCGTACCGAATTTGTTTTTCCCGTCATAGTTACAGGTGATGGTCCCGGCCCCGATATTCACATTTTTCCCTATAACAGCGTCTCCGAGGTATGTAAGATGAGAGGCCTTTGTGCCTTCGCCGATGACGGATTTCTTTGTTTCCACAAAATTCCCTATTTTCGCGCACCGGCCTATCACGCTGTGAGGCCGGAGATGCGCAAACGGGCCTATCGAGCTCCGGTCTCCGACCCTGCTCTCTTCTATTACAGTATTGTCCTTGATGACTACATTGTTACCGAGAATACTGTCGGATATCCTCGAACCCGGGTATATGGTGCAACTTTTCCCGATTCTGGTCCTGCCCTCGAGATATGTATTCGGATAAATAATCGTGTCCTTGCCGATAAGCGCCGGCGGACTCACAAACGATGTTTCAGGGTTTATAAACGTCACTCCTTTCAACATCCATTTATTTATTATTCTGTGTCTTATGATTTCTGAGACCCTTAACAATTCTTCCCTGTTGTTGACCCCGCGGATTTCTTCGGACGGACAATTATAGGCCTCAACCCTCTTCCCTTCTCCGGCAGCGATTCCCACAATATCGGTGAGGTAATATTCGCCGGAGGAGCTGTTCTTTTTGACTTTCTCCAGACACCCGAGGACTTCTTCTTCCATAAGATACACGCCGCCGTTCAGCTCATCAAACTTCTTTCTTTCATCACGGGTCGCGTGCTTGTCCTCTACTATCCCGGTGACCCTGCCCTTTTCATCCCGGAAGATCCTTCCGTAACCTTTCATCGCGCCGTCGGAAAAAGAAAGAAAAGACAGGGCGTTCCTGCTGCGCCTGTGCTTTTCAATGAGCGTTTTCAAAGTCTTTGCCGTAATGAGAGGACAATCGCCGTTAAGCACAAGGAGCGCGCCTTTCTTCAATTCCTTCCTGGCGACTGCGAGGGCGTTCCCGGTCCCCAAAAGCTGTTTCTGTATAACAAAAGAGAGGCGATCATCGCCGGCCATCTCTTTTTTCACCAGCTCCGCGCCGTTTCCGATTACAACAACGGTCTTGCCTGGCCGCAGCGGCCTGACGGCGTCAATCGCATACCGGAGCATAGGCCTTCCCATGACCTGATGGAGAACTTTGGGGATTTGAGAATTCATTCTCTTGCCGCGCCCGGCAGCAAGAATAACGACGTTCAGACTCATTTCAATATGATAATCTTTTCAATATATGTTTGCAATTGATCCCGGATCGTGAACCGTGTCCGGTTAACGTGACCGTAAATCATAAACGGACACGGGTAACGGATTATAATTTCATATACTCCTTCAACAACGCCGGATACATGAATGGATTAAACAAAATATTAGTCATGAAGTAACATTCATGAGTGCAGAAACATTTCTTTTTCCTTATGGAGAGCAGGATTTCCCGCGCCTTCCCGGTTTTCAGTATGCTTCTCAGGTCATACCCGTCATCCCGGACATTGCCCATTTTCATGGTGAATGACTCGCAGGGGAAGACATCCCCTGTTTCGGTAACGACCAGATTCAATCTTCCGGCGTAACAGGGAATTAATTGCCTTTTCAGGACCCATGTCTTATAAATCAGGCTGCGCTGCAGGATATCCTGGGCCGCCTTGAGCTTTGCCCCTTTAAAGCGATATATGCCCGATTTTTTCATCTCTAAATCCGATGCCAGGCTGACAACGGCATCATGATATTTCCGGGCGTTGATTTCCTTCAAACTTCCATCATTAACGCTCCCTCTTATCAGCGATACGGTGTGTGTCTTTATTTTGTCCAGGCCGTTGATGAAATCCGTCAGTTCTTTCATATGGTCCTGATTCGCTGAATTAAACACCGTGTTTACTCCAAGCTCAAAATTCGGATACGCGTCAATCAGTTCGCCGAGCGCCCGGTATGTATTCATGGTCTTCTGAAAACTGCCCCTTGCGCCTCTTATGGAGTCATGCGCGGCCTCCAGCCCCTCCAGAGACAGTTTTACAACAATGGTGCTCTTCTTGCAGCTTTTCAGTACCGCTTCAATCTTTTCTCTTATAACATCCGTCAGCAGGCCGTTCGTTGGGAAGAGAATTATCGCCGGCCTGTTTCTTTCATAAAACACTCTTGTTATTTCAACGATATCATCTCTCAGAAATATTTCGCCCCCTGAAAACGCGAGCCAAAGCAGATTCCCGGTTGAGGAAGATATCTTTTCGATTTCGTCAAGGGACAATTCCGGAGTGGCCTCGTCTGCCCCCCCCCTTTTTTCTTTATCACCGGTATAGAAGCAGAACGGGCATTTAAGATTACACCTCCCGGTCAGGAATAAAGTAAGGTGGATGGGACGGCGTTTCAGGAAAACGGAGCTTATATGACGGAAAGGAGAGTAAGACATTTATTTCCGCCCCCTTAAGAAATGGCGTATAAAACCGGTTGCCGTTCCAAGCGCTATCGGGACCGGATACAGGAACGCGTAATAACATAAAGCGGACACCGTAAACAGAAGACCTTTTGTCCTGTAAAAAAGTTTTATCTGGTTCCTGCTGACTATGACATTGGATAAAAAGAGCAAAGGTATTGCGTATAAAAGAGACGGTCTATTGGTAACCGCCCACAATGCAATAACGAGGAAGCTCAGAAGAAGTGAAACAACATTAGTCTTGAGCTCAAAGGAAGCGGAGCCGGAGTCGGTAAGTATGTCCCTGTTTCCAAAAGAATAAGTACACCAGTAAGTAGTCTTGCGGTAGGCGTTGAAGAGCGAACGCGCCAGGGTGAAGTTGAAAATGTGCCGGACCTGTATTTCCGGGCACATGATGAGCCTGACGCCGGACCTTTTCAGCCTGTGACTGAACGCGACGTCCTCCAGTATCGGCATGAAATCCTCCGGGAACCCGCCGCTTTCAATGAACGTCTTTCTGGGGACAACCATGGCATGCGCCGCTATGTAGTCGGGGTTTTCCGTGTTCTTGGTCTCTGAATAGTGAACAAAAAGTGATTGAAAGGCGCTGAAGAACCCCCTGTCATAAGAAACCCTTGTATATGTTCCGCCGAGTACAACCCCCCCCTGGGAAGGTAAAGACATAAGTGTTCGATTTACTATAGAAAGCGTATCCGGCTGGAGAAGGCAGTCCGAATCGATAAAGAAAATAAATTCTCCGCTGCTTTTCTGCGCGCCGATGTTTCTTGCCCTCGAGGTCCCGGAATGCCTTTCAAGACTGATTAATCTGCATGGGAACCTTTTAATAACTTCTACGGAATTGTCTTCGGACTTATCGTCGACGACAACAACTTCGAAGTTGCCGTATTCCGAAGAAAAAGCGGCCTCAAGACACGTTCCGATAGTGTCCGCCCTATTGTAATTCGGGATAACGAGGGAGATGCGTTTTTCCATCTTGCTTCGTGTATTATAATCATCCTCAATGTCTTTTTGAAATTCTTCAGGCCCGCAGCTCATTGACAAATTATTTGTATAATTCTAAATTATAATCAAAACTTAATAGCTGCGAGGTGCCGATGCCTACTGAAGTAGAGACAATATCGCCGACAACGAGAAGGCTCAGAATCAACATCCCTTCGGACGTTATTAAATCCGAAACCGATAACGCTTACAACAAAATCAGGGCGACCACGAAAATACCCGGGTTCAGGCCCGGCAAGGCCCCCCAGGCCATTCTCGAGAAAAGGTTCGGGAAAAACGTCGAGGCCGAGGTTATAGAAAAGATAGTGCCCGAGTACTATATGAAAGCCGTTAAAGAAGCGAATCTGGAGCCTGTCAATTATCCGAATATCGAGGACAAACTGGAGCTGCTGTCGGGACAGCCGCTGTCCTTTACCGTAACGATAGAGGTCAAGCCGGAAATAGGAGACCTGAAATATGAAGGCATTGTCCTGAAAGAAAAACCGGTCTCAGTAGATGACGATGAAATAGACAAGGCGCTGAAGCTGATGCAGGGAGGCAGGACCTTGTTCACTGTTACGGAAGAAGCCTTAAGTGAAAATGACATGGCGATTGTAAGTTATGACGGTTACATCGAAGACAAACTGACCGAAGAAATATCGTATAAGGAATTCCCCCTGGTCCTCAGCTCCGATGCGATGCCCAAAGAGTTCAACAGCGCGCTGGTGGGCAAAAAGAAAGGGGATAAAGCAGAGGTAAAAATAAAATATGATGAAACCCATCAAAACAAGACCATAGCGGGCAAAGAGGTCCTGTTCAAAGTGGACATCGTAGAGGGAAAGAAGAAAGCGGTCCCGCCGCTTGACGATGAATTCGCGAAGGACGCCGGTTATGCAAGTCTTGACGAGCTGAAAGACAAGATGCGGGAAAGCATCACTAACGCGAAAAAGAGCCAGGTCAATCTGGAATACAAGAAAGATATCCTGAACGACCTCATCCGGGTCCATGATTTCGATGTGCCTGCCTCTATGGTGCAGGGAGAAATCGAATCCCTGATTCATCAGGCGCAGGAAAATGCCCGGAGAAAGGGCGAACCGGAAAAAACGGACGAAGAAATGAAGCGGGAATTCGGGAACACGGCGAAAGACAACGTCAAAAGCGTGCTCCTGCTGGATGCCATCGGCAAAAAAGAGAACATCGATGTTACTGCTGATGATATGAAAAAGGCGATCGAAGAGATCGCGGCCCGGAACAACCTTAAACCCGAAGAGGTAACAAGGCTTTACGCGGTCAGGGAAGGTTCCCTGGAAGCGCTGAGAAGCCGCTTGTTCGCAGATAAGGTCCTGGAATTTATATTAGGAAAAGCAACGATACAGTAGGGACGGTTTCAAACCCGCCCTGCATTTATTGCAAGGAGCACATATGAGTTTAATACCCATCGTAATCGAACAGACTGGAAGGACCGAAAGGGCATACGACATATATTCAAGACTGTTGAAGGACAGGATCGTGTTTATCGGCAGCCCGATAGACGATATCGTCTCGAATACCGTTATCGCGCAGCTCCTGTTCCTTCAGACTGAAGACCCGGAGAAGGATATCCACATATATGTAAATTCACCCGGAGGGATTGTTTCTTCAGGTCTCGCCATTTATGACACCATGCAGTATATAAAACCCGATATCGCCACATATTGCATCGGCCAGGCCGCCAGTATGGGCGCCCTCCTGCTTACAGCGGGGACAACGGGGAAGAGGTTCGTGCTCCCCAATTCCCGCATAATGATACACCAGCCGATCGGGGGCTTCCACGGCCAGGCGACAGACGTGGAGATCCACGCAAGGGAAATTCTTAAAATGAAAGAGACCCTCAATAAAATCCTTACGAAACATACAGGGCAGCCCTTCGAAAAAATCCAGGTCGATACTGAAAGGGATTACTTCATGTCGGCACAGGAGGCAAAGGATTACGGCCTCGTTGACGAGGTCATAGAAACGCTGAAAAAACGCGGTTGATTTGGAGCTTCAACTATGAATGACAAAAAATTAAACAGAAACGATAACATCGTCCTCAGATGCTCCTTTTGCGGCAAAAGCCAGAAGGAAGTGAGGAAACTTATAGCGGGCCCTACCGTTTATATTTGTAACGAATGCGTAAATCTCTGCAATGAAATAATGGCGGAGGAGCTTGATTCATCCTTCGATATCAATGTCGCCCGGAAGCTCCCGGCCCCCGTGGAGATAAAAAATTTCCTTGATGAATACGTAATCGAACAGGACCGGGCGAAAAAGATACTTTCAGTCGCGGTGCACAACCACTACAAGCGCATTAACAGTCCCCGGCAATCCGATATCGAGCTGCAAAAAAGCAATATCCTGCTTATAGGGCCTACCGGCACCGGTAAAACCATTCTGGCGCAGACACTCGCAAAGTACCTTGACGTGCCCTTTACGATCGCCGATGCCACAACGCTTACCGAAGCGGGATATGTCGGTGAAGACGTGGAGAATATTATTCTGAAGCTTCTCCAGGCGGCGGATTATGACCTGGAAAAGGCGCAGCGCGGCATTATATATATTGATGAGATCGACAAGATAAGCCGGAAGACGGAGAATGTTTCCATAACGAGGGATGTGTCCGGAGAAGGGGTCCAGCAGGCCCTTCTGAAAATCATAGAAGGGACCGTGGCAAACATACCTCCCCAGGGCGGCAGGAAGCATCCGCAACAGGAATTTATACAGATAAACACAACGAATATCCTGTTTATCTGCGGCGGCGCGTTTGTGGGTCTTGAAAAAATAATCGAAGAGAGGATAGGCCGGAAAACCGTCGGTTTCGGCGTCGAGCCAAAGACCATAGCCGGAAAAAAGATAGACGATATCCTGAAACATATACAGCCGCAGGACCTGGTCAGGTATGGGCTCATTCCCGAGTTTGTGGGGAGGCTGCCTGTTGTAGCGACCCTCGAAGAGCTGAGCGAGGAGGCCCTTGTCAGGATACTGACCGAACCGAAAAACGCAATTATCAAGCAGTTCCAGAGGCTGCTTTCTTTTGATAACGTGAAACTGAAGTTTACAGAATCCTCCCTGACCTCCATAGCCAAAGAGGCCATCAAAAGAAAAACAGGCGCGCGCGGGCTTCGTGCCATTCTTGAAGACGTGATGCTCGAGGTTATGTATGAAGTGCCTTCGCTCAATGACGTGAGGGAGTGCCTGATCACGGAAGAAGTTATAACCAGAAAGGAAAAGCCGATCCTTATATACGAAGAACAGGCCGAGTCCGCATAATTATTTTTTCCCCTTTGTCAACCCGTGCGCAATCAGCGTCCTGAATTTTTCTTTCAGTTCTTCGTCCTTGAGGTTTTTGAGCGTGTTTTCGATATACCTCTTGTCTTCCTCATTTAACCCGGCCTGTTCCTTCTCACGGGCTTCTTCTGTCTCTTCCGGAAGCCTCCCGATCCTGAACCGTATGTCGCTGACATTATACGGTTTCAGTTTCGCGGTGATCTCTTCCTTGAAGAAACTAAGGTGGTGCATCCATTGAGGGGTGTCTACGATAAGTGTAAGGACTTTGCCTTTTATTGTGTCGGGGGAAGTGTGTACTGAAACGGTTTGTCCTACAACCTCAACCCATCGTCTTCTGAGAGCATTGAGCGCAACCCCGCCTTCCAGACCATAGCTTTTTGTCAGTATTTTGAGAATACCATGGAGGGATTGCATATAAAACCGTTATTCGTTAATTGTTTATTACAGTCTGTTATGCCGATAACAAATAAATTATAACGCATAACGTTCTTAAACTACTTTCTTCACATTTCCCGAGCGGAGACACCTGGTGCAGACATGCTGTTTTTTTGTACCGTGCGTAGTCTGGACTTTTATTTTTTGCAGGTTAGGCATAAATACTCGCTTGGTCCTGTTGTTGGCGTGACTGACATTATTACCCGAAACCTTTTTCTTTCCGCAAACTGAACATACTGCCATGGTTAAAACACCTCCTTCATCCTAAACCCGAAATCCGAAGTTTGACATTATGTATTTATTAATTCGAATTTGTTTCGAATTTCGGATTTCGATATTCGAGCTTGAAGCAACTGCAATTGCTTTCAAAAGAGAAGTTATGATAACATTAAACCAAATAAAGTTACAACTTCAGAAGCAAAACAGCAAAAAACACTAAATATTTCAGAGTTACAGGGAAAATAACCGGGATGAGAATATACGAACTGTCCAAAAAGATAGATATCAGCAGCAAAGAAATAATCGCCAGGCTTGCAGGCATGGGCATTCGGGTAAAGTCGCACATGTCGAATATCGACGATGACGTCATGGGTAAGCTGTCGGATTTTTTTGCGAAAAAAGAAATACCCGGGAAAGAGAAGCTCCCTCCTGCTCCAGGGAAAGAAGCTCCGGTTAAACCGGCAGGGAAGCCCCATGTCGAGAAACCGCGGAAAGAACAGCCGCCGGCAGAAGTCATGCCGCAAAAAGAAAACCGGGCTGCTCAGGAAACAAAGGCAGGAGAAGTGGAAGAAGCTGTTTCAGAAGCGCCTGCGGTCCTCCATAAAAAGGCGGGGCCACCGGTGGCCGAAGAAGACGAGGTCATCGTCCCCGACAGATTCAAGAAAGAAATAGAGCGCTCGAATATTGCAAAATTCAAAGCCAAACCCGGAATGCAGCGCGCATTTGATTCCATCCGCAGGGTAGATGTTGCGAAGAAGCCGCAGGACTTTAAACCTCATTTCAAAAAACACGATAAAAGGTCTCATATCCAGCGGGTCGAACCCGCTCCGCCCCCCCTTACAACACAGCCGAGGAAACGGGTCATCAAGTTTCAGGAAGGCACTTCGGTAAAGGAATTTGCCGAGCTGATCGGACAGAAAAGCAACGAGGTCATTAAGAAATTTATGGAGCTCGGCTCCATGCCCACTATCAACCAGCCTGTGGACGCGGATGCGGCGCAGATTGTCGCGGAGTCCTTCGGTTTAAAAATCGAGCTTGCAAATATCGAAACCGAGGAATCGCTCCTTGAAGAAGCAAAGGTCGAGGAAGCCGCTCTCAGTCCGCGTCCGCCGATTGTCACCATAATGGGACATGTCGACCATGGTAAAACCACCCTTCTGGACGCGATAAGACAGACAAGGGTGACCGAGACAGAGGCCGGGGGAATAACCCAGCACATCGGTGCATATAAGGTAAAGCTGAAAAACAGGGAAATAACCTTTCTCGACACCCCCGGGCACGAGGCGTTTACCATGATGAGGGCCAGAGGCGCAAAGGTAACGGATATTGTCGTCCTTGTTGTCGCCGCCGACGACAGCGTCATGCCCCAGACCATAGAGGCGATCGACCATGCAAAGGCCGCTAACGTCCCCATTGTAGTGGCGATAAATAAAATTGACAAACCTGATGCGAATGTTACAAAGGTCAGGAATGAACTTTCACAATACGGCGTGGTTTCAGAAGAATGGGGCGGACAGAACATCTTTGTTGAGGTTTCAGCGAAACAGAAAACAGGCATTGAACGCCTCCTCGAGATGATCCTGCTCCAGGCGGAAGTAATGGAGCTGAAGGCGAATTACAACAGACCCGCAAGGGGTACAATCGTTGAAGCAAAACTCGATAGAGGCAGAGGACCGGTAGGCACGGTCCTGGTCAATGCAGGCGAGCTTAAAACCGGAGACCCTTTCCTTGTAGGGACGGTTGCCGGCAGGGTCAGGGCGCTGATCGATGACAAAGGCAAAAAGATCGAAAAAGCCGGCCCTTCAACTCCTGTCGAGGTTATAGGGTTTCCCGAGGTGCCCCAGGCAGGCGACATCTTTATTGTAATGGAAGACGAAAGAAAAGCAAGGCAGATAGCGATTAACAGGCTCCAGAAGCAGAGGACCGCGGCAGCCACGCATATGAAGAAATTAACGCTGGACCAGCTTTATGAAAAAGTTAAAGAAGGCGAAGTGCGGGACCTGAACGTCATCATAAAGGCGGATGTTCAGGGCTCGGCGGAAGCGGTCAGGGATTCGCTTTCGGCCATCTCTCATCCGCAGGTCAAGGTAAATGTTATCCACGCGAGCGCCGGCGGCATTAATGAATCCGACGTCATGCTGGCCGCCGCGTCAAATGCGATTATTATCGGGTTCAACATCCGGCCTGACGCGAAGGCGTCAGCGCTTGTGGAAAAAGAAGGCGTCGACGTCAGGTTATACAACATAATCTACGAGGCCATCGAAGATGTGAAGAAGGCGCTCGAAGGACTGCTCGAGCCGACTATAACTGAAAAGGTCATCGGCAGGGCCGAGGTCAGAAGCCTCTTCCATATATCGCGTATCGGGACCGTTGCCGGATGTTACGTGACCGACGGAAAGATTTCCCGCAGCAGCTCAGGAGTCAGGGTGATAAGAGACAACGTTGTCATTTACGAGAGCAGACTTTCATCCCTGAAAAGATTCAAGGATGATGCAAGAGAAGTGCAATCAGGGTTTGAATGCGGGATCATGGTGGAAAATTTCAATGACCTCAAGGTCGGCGACATACTTGAAAATTATGTCAGGGAAGAAGTCGCCGCGAAACTGGAATAGCCCCCCTGGACCCTCTTGATTTTATAAAATGATCGTCGGCCTCCTTACACTTGATCTACACATATTTGAATCACATTCTTTAAAAGAAAAACGGTTTGTCATCAAAAGCCTTATCGACAGGATAAAAAACAAATTCAATGTCTCGGTAGCCGAAGTCGACGCCAACGACCTCTGGCAGAGGGCCGTAATCGGCATAGCCTGCGTCTCGAATGAGACAGTGATGGTCAATAAGGTTTTTGAGCAGATCAAAAACCTGGTCCTGGGCACGCATTCCGTGGAATTAATCAATTCCACAACGGAGTTGTTGTAATGAAGTTAACGATCCTCCTCTATTGAAAAAATTATCCTTCTAATCTTGCCTCAAGCTCCGATTTGAAATCTCTATAAGTCTTTTCTTTCAATTTCTTAAAGAATAAATCATAACTCATTGGAGATAGAAATTTGAAATAATATTTATGTTCCTGTTGCAGTTCATTAAGCCTGTTAAAGTGTTTTCTTGAATATTCAAGTTTTTTCCTATTCTCATCCCCTGATATTCCTTCATATGCTTTATCATCTTTAATTTCTACCACAAGAATATCATTCAATATTTTTATGAAAAAATCAGGATTAAAACTCCCCTGCTTAGGATGCTCGCCTTTACGCCAGGAATAATCAATCTTGTAAAAGCCTATATCAGGAGATTTAAACCATGCATCAATTATTCTGGAATTTTCTTCTTTGATTAGGCCCTTGATAAATTTTCGTTCAGGCTCATAAGCAGCCAATATTATATTCAGGTGCGTTTTGAAGTTGTATCTGTTTGCCACTTTTATAATAGCTGATTTTGGTAAACTCTCATCTTCATCAAGTTCTTTCAAAAGCTTAATATCTTCTGCTTCTCCTAAAATCAAAGAGTTGTCATCAAAGAATATTGTCCCATCACGTCTAAGCGACCCAATGCCAATGCTATTTTTCTTAACTTTAGTAGTACTAATTTTATATGGTTCATTTGATTTTGGGACTATCCTTGGGAAGATACTACTCTTTCTCTTAATAACGCCAAATGCGCGCAATGCTTTCAATCTATTTTCCTCACTGATAAAACTTGTCTTATCTTTTATTTCCTTTAAAGATTGTTGGATAACTTGCTCAATCCGTTTTTTAGTCCATATTTCACTGTAGTTAGTTCCTGCATCCTGATCAAAGATATACAGCCGGTTAAAGATATCATTAGCAACATTTTTCACGGGATGCATATTCCTTGCAATATAATATTCCCGTTTTTCTCTAAATCCTGTTATTACTGTCTCATATTCTGTTTCTTCTGGTACGATTGCATCTTGACTTGAAAAAGTTATATATCCTTTCTTGAGCAACTCAAATTCGTCCTCTTTTGGATACTCCTTATTTTCTCCTATGACCTTCTCATAATCAATCTGGTATAAATCAAAGTTGTAGTTCTCTTTCTTATTTACAGGATAAGAATGGATTCTTTTCTCAATCTCAAGAACTTCATCTACCAGGTGTTTGATACTGCCTGACCATTTATCATGATTGAAAACTGTGACAACTGGCTGATCTCCCTTATAGACTTCAGGTATCCTTAACCCTCTTCCTAAGACCTGCGCAATAAGAAGTTTTGAATTAAACGCCCTTTCCTCATGTGGAACAATTTGAAAAACATTTTTAACATCCCAGCCTTCGGAAAGCATACTGACAGAAGCAATCCACTCTACAGGATTGTCTTTATCGTCTACCCTTCGCAGAATCGGGATATTGTTCTTATGTTCATTGGCAGAAGTAACAATTAAAACCTTCTCTGCCGCTTTCTCTTTGCTGATCTTCTCCTGTTTAGCAAGAAAAGTTATCAGCTTATCAGTCACTCGTTTACAGGCTGCTATGTTCTTTGTAACAAGGATAGTTATGGGTTTTACTTTCCGATATTTTATTTTCTTGTTTTCAATATGATTTTCGTAAATTTTCTGAAACTTCTCGTCCTCGTTTCCTGATGAGTCTTCAGCTACATAACGGATGCTTTTAACAAACTTTGACTCAATAGAATCTCTCAAAGAAAAGCGATGGATTACATCCGTGAAATAGTCATCTCCGATGTAGCAGGTACCTGAAAGGTTCACGATAAACCTGAATCCATATTTAGTGTCAAGCAGAAATTCCTTCCACTTTTTGAGCGCAGTATCCGATGGACTCATAAGGTGATGAGCTTCATCGTTCAAAATGAGTGTTCGCTCCCCTTCCCCTACAAGGCTGTCTTCAATTGCTGATTTGGTATTTATGTAAGTAGCGTGAATATTCTCAATGCATATATCGCCCTTTTGAATGGTGTTAGATGCATTGATAATGCGTGGATTGATTATTTTGGAATCAGCAGGCAAAAGTTCTTTTAAAGTTTTATCGGCTGATAGTGTTCTGAATTTTTCTGTTAAACCGGTCTCAATAGTATTTGACGGGCAGAGGACTAAAACCTGATCAACTGCGCCCTCTGCAAGCATAAGACGTGCAATGCCGTACATCACATAGCTTTTGCCTGTAGCCGTAGCATGCTCCAAAGAACACGAAAGTTTATCAGGCAATTGCAGATGGGTTACAAAATCATCAATCGATGAATACTTCTCCTGAAGCTTTGGATTTTTGTGGTAGTTTTCTTCTACTAAATCCATGAGGCTTTTGTATTCACCGCCTAAAAAGTAGCGCAACGTCTCCCTGATTGCCTCTTTTTGATATTCCCTATTCTCACAGAGAGCATCTAAAAAAGCTTCATACTTGTTTGGGTCAAACCTTTTGGGGTCATAGTTGGGAGATATCTTGAGGACTAAATCTTTGTTTTGAAAAGTTTGACGGTCAAGCATAATTTCATTTCACCTCTGACCTGAAATCAGCTTTGTGTATACCCGCTTGTATTCTTTTTCTTGCTTCTTCAAAAGATTTCGTATCAGTTGAAGGAGAAAATTGAACTATCAGATTGTATTTCTCTCGTAACCGCTTAACATTATGATAAAACTCTTCTTCTGAATAAAAATCTTTGAAAGTTTCATGTAACGATCTTGCTTCATGTATTAATACTGTAAAATTCTTAGCAGCAAATAGGTGGTCTTTCGACTTTTTATCGTGTTCTAAAAGAATGTTTAGGATCGAAACTATACCTGAAAATATAGTAACCCACGAAATCCAATTAGGCATTCCTAAAATCAAGGCAAAGGCACTCAAAACTGTAATTGCTGGCGGTACAAATTTATACCAAAAAGCTTTTCTGGAAAGCTTTTTCTCTATAATATAATGGGTTTCGGCAGTATAATTAGAATCTTCCTGAATCTGGTTACATTCTGCTATTAAGTTTTCAATTTTATTATTATTCATGGTAAGCACTTACGGGAAATGGAGCATCAAAAAGCTTTCTCCATGCCTCAATGGCTTCATTGTCACTCATAGCAAAAGTTTTTTTACAATGCTCAGCGATCTTATCAAACAACGTCGAGAGTCCTTGTTTTTCGGTTATAGACATATATCCGTCAGAAGAAGGAGATTTGCTTGCAGGTATATTTGCGGCTTTTAAAACTTCATCTTTACCCAGCAAGAAAAAATTATAAACTAAACTTGGATAATTAATTTGCCATTTTTGTTCTTTATAATAGTTAATTATAATTAAGATCAAAGATGCTGCTATCACTTCAAGATGATAAGATTTCATCATAGGGAATAGATTTCTTTTAGCAGCCTTAAGTATTTTAATTATAGGGATGAGATACCCATCACTATTTTCATTTGATGATGCGATATGTTCCGCATCATAGTCATAATCAGCTATGACCCATTTATTATTTTTAGGAATCCAGTAACCTCTCCCTACCGGAAGAGTCGAAGTTCCATCAGGAGCTTTACCTATTTGATCAAGATACGCAGGAACAAGCTCAACTTTTACATTATCTTCATATTCAAAAGTTATTGTGGGATTATCAGTCTCTACACCAAGTTTTTCATACGTTCCATGCTCAGTTACAATATCTTCTATCTTCTCCAGTGCATCTTCCGGTTTTATACCACCAGAAGGCAACCAGTTATAGAAGCTTCCTAATATAACCAATATATCAATATCAAAAATATCTTCCGACCATGGCTGTATTCTTGTCTTTCTTTGCAATGATCCGATCAATTTCGTCTCAATGGTTGAATCATATGATTCAATCCATTCCCTGATTGCATTGTGATGTGTTGTTACCTCTTCTTGGAAACTTTGGCTTAACTCAAGTTTTGACTTGAACAGATTAAAAGCTTGAGTTATATTTAGAGCCATATTTATCACTTCCTCCCAAAATCTTTTAAACTTTTTATTTCCCGCTTCTCATTCCCAAATATATCAATGTAAATAATCATGACTTGCCCTTTGACTTTATCGTCAACAAACCTCACCTCATAGTCGTTCTTCTTTAAATCCTCTGCGTAAAAAACTTCGTCAAGGTCAAAAACTTCTCCGTCAAAATCATAGTCCAGCATGACCATTGAAAGTGTCTCAAGGTTGGCAAATTCAACAGGTTTGCGGGAGATAATTCTGCTCTCAAACTTTTCAATCTTAATGACGCATTCTTTTATCTTCTGATTCAGCAGATCAGGATTTTTAGGTTTATCCAGATAATATTTGCACTCGACTGTCGGCACCTGAACAAAGTCAAATCCTACAGCATCCACCGTATCATTGACATCCATTTCACTTACCGGTTGTTTTATCTTGGTAAATCCACGATTATGGATTTCCTCAATAATGGAATAAGGGATGCGGAGAACAAAATATTTTGATTTTCCCTTAGCAATATAATCTTCAAGGAATTGTACCGAGGCAGCGGGTACGACGATGAAAAAGCGCCTGCCGATTTTGTCTCCAAGATACTTGTGTAGATCATCAATAAAGCCCCTGTCTAACATGGCATTTTTATATTTCTGGTAATTGAAGACAAGGACGCTGTCCTCTCCAAGATAGCCATCGAGTTCAATCTTTGAAATCTCATGTTTTTCATCTCGGCACTGAAAGAGCTTTAATGCAAAGTCCCGATACTCCTCCCATGGAAGTCCTTTAAGCATTTTGTAATCGTAAAGACCTGCATTATAAAGAGTGAAAGGGTTACACTGCTTGCTGAATTTCTTTTTTGGATTCTCAAGGTCTTTGCTTTCACCAATGTTCAAAAAACGCTTTTGCATTGTATAAATTGCCAGCTTTCCACAGTCCACACCGATCCAACTCCTGCCGAGTTTTTCTGCAACAGCAAGGGTAGTTCCTGAACCGGCAAAGCAGTCAAAAACAAGGTCGCCGGGGTTTGAAGAGGCTTTGATGATGCGTTGGAGCAAGGCTTCAGGTTTTTGGGTAGGGTAGCCAACCTTTTCAGTAGAAGTCGGGATTTGTTGAAAAGACATAATATCGTCCCAAACATCTCCGATAGCTTTTCCTTTTTCCATCACTTCATCTAAATAACGTCTGCCACCTCTCCCGTCAAAATATTTCCTGCCGTCCTTATCTACTTTGTTGAATCTATCTATATATTCTTGTCGATGCTGGACGGCGAGTTTATTAAACATAAAGTCGTTGTTTTTAGCATAAAACAATAGAACATCATGACCTCTAATCCAGTTTTCAGCCTGCGTTTTAAATCCAGAGAGAACGCGAGTGTCCCAAACTACTTCTCTCTGGAAATGTTGTTCACCAAAAACCTCGTCTAAGAGAATCTTTATGTAGTGCCCTTTTTTTTCATCCAGATGCACATAAATACTTCCATCTTCGCTCAATAACTCCTTCAAGCCCAAACAAGTCGCTTTCGTAAGAACTCCAGAAACCTCGCCCCTGCAATTTTGTCCTGATATGCTTTTTGATCCTGACTTCCACGAAACTCCTGCTTTGTTGCAAAGGGAGGATCAATATAAATTAATCTTACGCCCAGTGTGCCGTCAGCATTTTTGAGTTTTCCTTTATCCTTCATCTGCAAGAGGGTCTTCAACACTTGAAGGTTGTCGCCAAAGATGAGCATGTTTGTCCAACCGTTGCCGTTTTTACCATTCCGGAAGGTTTTTACTTTCTGCAAAGGCACAGCCATTGTATCAGCAAGGATATCTTCCTCACGATCCTTGTCGGAATAAATTAGCTCGTACTCTTTCTTGGTATCAAAGAGGAGGGAATGTTTAAGATTATTAAGCTGCGATATGAGGGCGTCTTTATGCTCTTTTGATAGCGGGTTACCTTTTACAAGAAGGCTTACAATTTCTTCAATAGCATTATTGGATAGTGTTCTCATTTGTTTATTACTAATAGAATCAATTCAAACCTATTATTGGCCCCAATGGGTATAAGATAAGACCTAATACCACTATTTGTCAATGTTAATTAGGTGTATTGATACATTCACAAACCTTCCTTGTTAATCGCATGATTATGGGGAGGTTAAATGAAAACAAAAGAGCTGATAGGCAAAAGAATTCAGGAGCTAAGAAAAAGAAGTGGTCTTTCTCAAGAGAAAGTTGCAGAGAAGGCAGATATCAACCCTCATTATCTCAGCCGTATCGAATGCGGCAAAGAAAACCCCACCCTCGACATGCTCATAAAACTCTCCAATGCCCTTGAAATTGAAATGTGGGAGATGTTTGACTTCGGGCATGTTACCGAAAAGAAGATACTTAAAGAATCTCTCCAAACGTTCCTCAAAACCGCTGACGAACCTACCCTCCGCCTCGCCCTGAAAATCATCAGGGCTATTACAAGATAGCTTTCTTTCCCCTATCTTTTTATCACCTGTGATAAAATAACTTAAACGTGACAGGAGGTAATTATGCCGAAAACCATAGAGGCTATTTATGAGGATGGGGTTTTCAAGCCTATTAAGAAAATCCGCCTTAGAGAACATGAAAAAGTTGAACTGTCTGTACTGACAAAAGCCGAGATTGATGATGTGGCCCGGAAGGCATTAAGCATAATAGGGATAGGGGGAAGCGGATTGAAAGATACCGCCCAGAGGCATGACGAATATCTTTACGGGAAGAAGCGACATATGCTGAAGAGAAAGAAATGATATTTGTTGATACGGGTGCGTGGGTTGCAATTGCTGATAAAAACGATCAATATGCAAAAGAAGCAAGTCAACAATATACGAGTTTTATTCTAAAAAAGGAGAGGCTTGTTACATCCAATTTAATCCTTGTTGAAACTTATAATCTCCTTTCACAGACTATAGGGGCCAAAGCTACAATCAGGTTTGGAAATATCCTGAATTCAACCAATCTTGTCAGAGTCGAGATCATTACAAAAACAGACTGGGATAGGGGCTGGAAAATTCTTGAGAAATATGATGATAAAGAATTTTCTTTTACGGATTGCACAAGCTTTGCTTTAATGGAACGGTTAAAAATAAGAACCGCTTTTTCTTTTGATGCACACTTTGTACAGTATGGTTTTACTAAAATTCCCCCAACGATCCTAAGGTAATCCCTTCAATCATTTTACGACGTATCAAGGAATCTCTTCTAATGAACCAACCGGAGAATAAAATCCATAATCAATCATACGGTTCAGGATTTCATCGGCCTTTTTGGGATTAACAGCTTTTCTTCTCACTGCTTTTACAAGAATCCCTATTGTGCCTGTCAATTTAATTCCTGATAAACTTGCCTCTCTTCTTGCTGCCTTATCGTCACATGCAAATACAAAACCTCTTGCTTTTGCAAGAGAAATACAGGAGGCTTCTCCAAAACCCAGTGATACGGAAAGCGATTCAAAGAGGGCTTTTTCACTCCTGCTGCGAAGTGTTATTTCTTTGAGCCAGCCATTTCTCAAAGCTTCTCTTATTCTGATAAGCTGGTTGAAGCCTGCAAGTACACCCTTAGTATTTTCAGCAGACACAAAGTCTGTAATATATGCATTATTTGCGTATAAGATTTTAATTATATCAAGGGAATCCGACAGGGCAAAATTACTCAGGACACAATTGTCGAAAATTATTTCAGGCATTTACTGAATCCTGAGCAATCTCATCCAGGTCCTGTATTTTAAGAGAGATATGATGCTCTTTCAGGTAAAGCCGCGCGCTTTCAGGATCAATGCCCAGAATTTCCGAAAGCTTTCCAAGACTGATGAAGCCTTCCTTATACGCCTCAATCGCAATCAATTTTCTATGTTCAAGAGAACTCCTCTTTTTATAAGTAATATCCACAGACTCCCTTACAAGCTCTCCGAGAGATTTCCCCTCTTTTCTTGCATAAGTTTTTAATTTTTTATGCTGTTCATCAGTTAGTATTATATTGGTCCTTTTCATACCGCCTCCGGCATATATGTGTAATTATATGTGTAATATAGCATTGCCTGGAATAGAGAGTCAATCCGGATTTTTAATTATCTTCCAGTCGTTCTGTCCATACTTTCCCTCAATTCATTTTTTAAATATGCTACAATTAAAACACATCAATTAATGTATTTGGCATTAACATGAAATCAGGTAAAAATTTCTGAATTCCCGATCAAGCCGGGAATGACGGCCTATCTAAGGGTTAATGACTGAAGCGAGAGGAAACCATGCATCCATACAAACGCTCGGCGCGTGTCGGTGACCTGATAAGGGAAGAAATCGCCGACATTATAATGAACAAGATCAAGCATAAAGACCTCGGTTTTGTCACTGTTACCGGAGCGAAGGTAAGCGACGATTTGAGGAACGCAACAATATACCTGAGTGTTCTGAAATATGAAGACGCAAACAAGACCCTGCGGAAGCTCAATTCATTGTCGGCATTAATTAAAGGCGAACTCGGCAGGAGACTGAAGATGAAGTACGTGCCGGCCCTTGCTTTCAGAATCGACGAATCAATCCAGTACGGCATGAAAATAGACAAATTGCTTGATGAAGTTAAATCGGAAAGGAGTCACCCTGACGAAGATGAAGATCTCTTCTAAGCTTCTGAATATTGTTAAACAGAACAAATCTTTTATTATTGCCGGGCATATTAACCCCGAAGGCGACGCAATCGGCTCGGCGCTGGCGCTGGCCCTCGGATTAAAAAAAATAGGGAAGAAAGATATCTGCGTGCTTAGCAGGGACGGTGTGCCGGAGACACTGCAATTTCTGCCTTCCGCGAAACTGATAAAAAAGAGACCTCCTGATAAAAAGTACGACGTCCTGTTCATTGTTGACTGTAACACACCTGAAAGGACGGGATTCAGGGAGCTTAAAGCCGGGAATACGGTAATTATAGACCACCATATTCCGCCTGCCGATGCCGGCAAATCGGAATTTTACAGGACCTTGTCCGCTGCCGTCATTGACCCGGGCGCTGCCGCGACGGGGATGCTCGTATACAAGTTCCTTTCCGCACTCAAGGTCCCGATAGACAAAGATATTGCCACAAATTTATATACCGCGATACTGGTGGATACCGGGGGGTTCAGATATTCAAACACATCTCCTGAATCTTTGATGATGGCGTGCCATCTGGTCGGGGCGGGAGCAAGGCCCTGGGATATTACAAAAGAAATTTTTGAAAGCATCCCTTATAAATCGATGAAGCTTCTGGGGCTTTCGATGGCAACCCTCGATAAAAAAGACAATATAGCGTGGATTACCGCGACGAGGGAGATGTTCGAAAAGACCGGCACCACAGCCGAGGATTCTGAAGATTTCGTGGATTTTCCGAGGAAAGTGAAGGGCGCCGAGGCAGCGGTCTTTTTCAGGGAAGATGAAAAAGGTGTTTTTAAACTCAGTCTCCGCTCAAAAGGGAAAGTGGACGTGCAGAAAATCGCCGAAGGCTTCGGCGGCGGCGGGCATTTCGCGGCAGCGGGGTGCCGGATAAAAGGAACCTTGCGGGAAGTGCAAAGAAAAGTCCTTACAGCCGTCAGGAAAGCAATTAAGGAAGCAACCTAATCAGGCAGGGGCAATTCATGAATTGCCCCTGCACTCGTTTTGATTACCGCTCATGGATTTAATCATAGCCCTCAATAAACCCAAAGACATCACCTCGCAGGACGCGGTCACAAAGGTAAAGAGGATACTTAAAGTAAAAAAAGCCGGGCATACAGGCACCCTCGACCCGATGGCAACGGGCCTGCTCCTTGTTTGCATTAACAGGGCCACAAGGCTTGCGTCATATTTTTCGGCGCTCGATAAAGAATACAAAGCCGTCATGAAGCTCGGCGAGACAACCGACACGCAGGATGCATACGGTAAAGTTATCTCAAAGACCGACCGGTTTGAAATTGATAAAGGAGTACTGGAAGAGGCGATAAAATCATTTAAAGGCCGGATCCGTCAGATGCCTCCGATGTTTTCAGCGCTGAAACATGAGGGCAAGCCCCTGTACAAACTGGCCCGCAAAGGGATCGAGGTTGCCCGCGAACCTCGTGAAGTAATTATTCATGATATTGAGCTGCTGAATATCGACCTCCCGCTTGTCACTTTCAGGACCCGCTGTTCAAAAGGCACTTACATAAGAACGCTGTGTGACGATATGGGGAAGAAACTCGGCGTTGGAGCGCATCTCTCCTGCCTTGAGCGGACCGCGATAGGTCCCTTCAGGATCGAAGAAAGCCTGGCCATTGAAGAATTGGGAAACATCGATATGCGCGGACCGGACGTAAAAGGCGCTTATACAATGGACCGGGCGCTTTCATGGATGCCGGAGCTTATTATTCAGGAGCCCGCAATAAAGGCGGTTTCACATGGGAATCCACTTACGGCAGATAACACATTAATACTTTCCGATGAATGCAGGAAAGCGGAAGGCCTCAGGATAAAATCTTCCGCTGGTGGGTTGCTCGCCGTCGGCAGGTTCGATGCGGGAAAGAACCTGATAAAAATGGATGTGGTTTTTGCATAGGGTAATTCAGGCCCGTATTTGCTTTTTTGGATGCATTTACTTTAGGCTAAAAGTAAGCGCTCACTCAAAAAGATCAATTTTTTGAGGGGACCGAACAAGGAGGATAGCAGAAATGATAACAATTACCGATATCGCAGCCGAGAAGGCAAAGGAAATATTGTCCGGGGAAGGAAAGCCCGACTGGGGGCTGAAGTTTTATATGGCAGGCAGCAGTTGTTGCGGCCCCTCCTACGGGATAGACATCGTTGAACAGCCGGACGGTGGCGATAAGACTATAGAGAAAAACGGCCTCAAAATTTTCGTGGATGCCGATACATACGAAAAGATCGAGGGCATGAAATTCGATTATATACAGGAGGGTGAAAAGGAAGGTTTTGTGCTTTCCGGCGGTCAGGCGTCATCCTGCGGGCCCGGGTGCGGCTCCTCCTGCGGTTAAAAGTAAAAAGGGCGAGGCAGCGCCTCGCCCCTGCAACCTGCGCTACCTGAAAATCCCTTTTAATAACTCTTCGACGGGCTTTTTCTTTTCCGGCGAGTTGTCTTCCGGCGCTTTTTTATCGGCATCTCTCTTCAATAATTTATCGATAAACCTGTCGAGCTCTTTCTTTATGGCCCGTTTCCCCGCCCTGGCGACATCGACGGCATATGACGGCTTTGCGAATGTCCCCGAAACTTTGAGAGGGATTATGCCCCATCCTTCTTCGTCCCGGATATATTTTGCGATACCTGAACCGACAGTCTTATTTGAAAGACGGGGAGAAAGCTTCAAATCAAAGGCAAGGTCGAGAGTTTCATCAAGACCGATGTAGCCGGAAGGATTCATCGCTATATCATCGGAGACAAAGACACTGTCAAGCCGCGCAACCCCGTCTTTTATCTTTACCGTTCCGTTTGCCTGCTTCAGGTTTATTGTTCTTAATTCATCGATGCCAAGGAGCAGCGCCAGGTTTTCAGTTATCTTCGCGTTTGTAATCTTCCCGTCTTTTACGCTGAAGTCCCCGTCGCCGGCGAGGTTCTTCCTGATGCTCTCCGGCAAGGTCCCCCTGCCGTTTAATCTGAGGTTGGCGGAAAGGACGCCGAAGACCGTGTCTTTTGCTTTCGGAAACAAGGAATTTATAACCTCATCGGCGTGAAGGGAATCAAGGCTTCCCGCGAGGTTATAAACGTATCCCGGTTTCGAAAGGTCCACGGCGCTGTTTATATTCAGTTTGCCTTTCCCCGCAACCGCTGTTATTTTCGGAATCTCAAGTTTATTGTCTTTGAACTGATACTTTGCATAGAAATCATTCATTTTTATGCCCTTGTACACTGCTGATCCGATCTTTATTTCACCTTCTGCCGCAAGTTTGAGATTGAGAGGCGCCGCCTCTCCCGGGACCTCGACTGAAGCCGCCCAGGCCTTTCCCGGAATTGAAGAGACCTTGGCTGCCTCTACAGACACAAGCTCATCCAGAAGCAATTGCTTTGAATAAAGATTGAGCTTTATGTAGGGGTTTTTAAAATAATCAGCGACAGCGCCTTTTATATCAACTGTATTTTTGCCTGTTGTGCCCTTAATATCGATATCAATTGACCTCTCGCTGAATTTCAGCTTCCCGTCCAGAACGGTGTTTATGTTCTTGAACTTAATGCCGGCCTTTTCAAGGGAAACAAGACCTTCAGCTTTTAATGTATCCATCTTGCCGGACAGCCCTTTTAATTTTACATCCGCGGAAATGTTACCGGACAAAGATAATCCTTTTATATCTGTAAATGATGAAAGCTCTTTCCACAAGTCCGACGCCCTGAGCTTCGTCAGGGAGATTGCAAGGTCTAATTCAGGCCCTTGTCTGAACCTCCTGATATCGCCGGTTATCGACGCCGGCATACCCTGAAGTTTCAGGTCCGCCTTATCGATGCGTAAATGGTCCGACCCGAGGTCTATATTAACCGCGTATGCAAGCGCTGCCCGGATGTTATTGATCCGCCTTTTCTGTAAAATAATTTCATCGAACGTCAGGTCCAGGCCCCCCTCTGAAAACAGTTTTGAGCCGTCCGCGCTTTTGACCTTTGCATTGATGGAAAAAGCGCCCTTGATGCCAGGAAGTTTATTTAAACCATCAAGCAGGGTAAACCCCGCGTCCTTTACCGTTATATTATTTATGAGCAGGGAAACAGGGAGCCCTTTAGCTTCGGGGGTCTCTTTTCCCGCCGGTGCGGTTTCCGCCTTTTCCTTTTTTCCGAGGCCTTCAAAATTGAACTTCCCTTTATCGTCGCGCCTGATCAGGACTTCAGGAGAGAGAAGTTTCAGCTCGTCAATAATTATTTTCCCGGTAAGAAGGGGCAGCAATTGAAACCTGAGGACAAAATCCCTGCATTTGACAAAATCAGCCTTCCCGTCCGTCTCCTTTATCGCGAAATCTGTAACGGCTATTCCCTTAAAAAGGCTGATGTTCACCTCACCTATGCTTACTTTCCTGTTTAACGTCTGCTCGGCATAGGGGACAAGAAATTCCCTGACGCGCTCCGGGGTAACATAGGTCTTGATTAAAATGATAAGGCCGATGATGATGAGCGCGAAGACTGAGGCGATTATGGTAATAATTCTTTTCATTTCATTATGATAACGCTGCCTTTACACGTTCCACTAAAACTTTTACTTCCTTATCCTGCACGGTCCTTGCGTCAATGAGCAGGGCGTTGTCTTTGATCCTCGCGATTACAGGGGGATCGCCGAGCCTTAATTTTTTTTCCAGCTCGTTGACTGATATAGTAAAAGGCTTGAGAGACACCGCGAAGGTCGGAAAATTAACTTCCGGAAGAGAGCCTCCTCCAGCCTGTGACTCATCGGCAACGACCGCAAGCGCTGAACGGGCGGAAATGTCTTTTATTAAAAGCGAAAAAATTCTCTTTGCCCTGCGCTTTATTTCAGATAACGGCTGCGTCAGCATCCTGAGTGTGGGGATTTCTTTGATCGCCTTTTCTTCATCGAGGTACTGCATGAATGTCGCCTCAAGCGAAGCGAGGGTCATCTTGTCTATCCTCATGGCCCTGAGCATCGGGTTTTTCTGGATCTTCCGTATCAGCTTTCCCCTGCCGATGATTATCCCGGCCTGAGGACCGCCGAGGAGTTTGTCGCCGCTGAAAGTCACAATATCCGCGCCCGTCCTGACGACTTCCTGCACTGTCGGCTCGCCGTGCACACCGTATTTTGAAAGGTTGATCATGCACCCGCTGCCGAGGTCGGCAACGACCGGCAATCTGAATTCCTTTCCGAGTTTCACCAGCTTTTCGAGCGGGACTTCTTCCGTAAAGCCGGTTATCCTGTAATTGCTCTGGTGGACCTTCAGCAAAAGCGCCGTGTCACCGCACAGGGCGTTTTCGTAATCAGCAGGGTGGGTCTTGTTCGTGGTCCCGACCTCTCTCAATATGGCCCCGCTCGCCTTCATGACTTCAGGTATCCTGAAAGAGCCCCCTATCTCGACAAGCTCTCCCCTTGATACAATTACTTCCCGGCCTTTCGCAAACGTATCAAGACAGAGAAGCACGGCCGCCGCGTTATTGTTCACGACAACCGCGTCCTCAGCGCCGGTCAACTCCCTGATAATGTCCTGTATATGCGAATACCTCTTTCCTCTCTTGCCTGTAGGGATTTCATATTCGAGGTTGGAAAAACTCCGGGCGGTGGCTGATACATGAGCAAGCGCCCTTTCCGAAAGGAGCGACCTGCCGAGATTTGTGTGCATGACAATCCCGGTGGCGTTTATCAGGGGCCTGAGTTTGTACGCTGAAAGCTTTTTAACAACAGTTTCAATATCCCGTGAAACGGCTTCAATCGATACGTCGGTGCTTGCGCCGTTTAATATTTCCTTTCGTTTCGAATCAATGACCTCTCTGACGGCGCGCAGCACTGTTTTTCTTGGAAATGATGCAAGCCACTTCTGCCCGTATGAGCTCTTTAAACATTCATCAACAGACGGCAATTGCGAAAGCTGCTCCCGGATGGTCATGTGTCTTTTGTAGCACAAGGGGGGGGTTGTGGTCAAGATTTTAAATTCCTGCTTGTTCTACTGCCACAGATAGGGCAAATCACCTTTTTAATGGTGGCCAGAGATTTTCCCTAAGAAGCCTCTTGTCTATAACCTGCTCCGATACTTCGAAATACCGGGCGATTGCATGAGCAATATATTCCCTCGCGGATTCTCCGGATGAATCCCATGTATTAAAGCCTGAACTTTCCAATAGTAAGACAGCTTCATTTAGTTTCTCAACGAGTTTTTCTCTTGGCACAAGCAGCCGTCCTGCAAATTCATAGGCATGTTGTTCGATCCATGTGTATTGATCATCAGGGATTTTATCAAAGAAATCTATCCATTCTTCAAGTGAAGCATATTGGATTTTTGAGAAGACATCGGAATGAAGAACGTAATGCCCAATCTCATGTGCAATTGAAAATCTAAGCCTGTTCTGTGCCCGGTCATTCAGAAAGTCGTTCTGGTCTACCACTATAGTTCTTAAATCGCCGAGCAGGAGAGCATCAACGTCTCCGGCTTCACGCAAATTGAAGATGGTGCGTATTTCTATGTCCAGTCCGAATTCCAGAATTTCGAATATGTCTATCGGGATGGTGTTTTGGGGCCAGTATCGAATGCGGAGATCATCCGCCGCTTTTCTTATATCTTCAATTTTTATGAATGGCGCTTTGAAGCTCTTGGGGTCTAACACGGGATATCAGCTTTTTTTAATTTTCGCTGCCAGTTTTCTCATTTCTTCTTCTGTCGGTTTTTGTCCGCGCAACGTCCTGAAAAAGGCAGGAAGCATCCTTACGACTTCAGGGTCGGACATAATGTCTTTGGGAATAATTCCCCGGTTGGCGGCGGCAAGGTCAAAAAAAGCATACCAGTCACTGCTGCCCTTTGTGATACCCAAGGCTTCTGCATAGCGTTCCAGTATGTCGGGATCCTGAGGCGGAGGCATAGCGCCCCGTTCGATCCGGCTGACATTTGCCGGGTCAGCGGATGCCTTGAGACAAAATTCTCTGAGAGTTATCCTCTTATTTTTTCGAAGGCTCTTTAGAAAGGCTCCAAAAGACTTATATTCGCCACTCATAGTTCCCCTTCCATCGACTTGTATTTGTTGTACAATTATTACAAATTTATCAGGTTAAAGTCAACAATTAGTGAGTATAACACCATAGAATTTTTCCAGACGATTACATCTTATTATATTTTTTATACAAATCTCTCAAAAATTCATAACCCTTCATCCCGTAAATATTACATAGGTTATCAGCATCTTCTTTATGTCCATTAATGTAGAGTTTTTCAACTATTGAGCGGATGTGCTCTTGTCTGAAATCAGTGATAAAATGTTCAAGCATTTTCAGCAATATCTTCCCGATATAGGCAATGCTTGCAGGATCGTCGAATTTATCGAGGTATTCAATGATGAAGGACGAATGATAATCTTCGTTTGCGAAAGGGGCTGCCAGCATCAGCCACTGTGAATATTCCTCATGAATATATGGAAGGTAAATTGCCAATTTTCCAAGGGCGGACAATATTTTCTTGTCATCAGAGCTTATATCTTCCTTAGGTTTTGTCTTATATTTATTATCATAGATCCACTTCCAGCAATAGATAATTTTATCGACGATTTTCCGGCTCTCTTCTTTTCCATCCTCAATCTGTTTCTGGTTTGACCAGAAAAAGCTGACAACATTCAATATTTGTTCTCGATTCCAAGCATCTAAAACATTCCTGAATAAACTTTCAGGGTTGCTTATATCCTCATTCCCAAGCAAATATCCCAGGGCTATGTGCTGCACCAAATGTTCAATATCATGTTTATTCTTAAATTCATATGTTATCCCAAGTTTATAGTGAGGGATCATAAGGTTGTAGAGATCATCGTAAACTTTGCCGATCGACAAGTAACCATCCATGAAAGCTACCCAGTACTTATCAACTGTAACCGGGTACAAACCTTTGATTCTTTCTTCGGCCCATGCTTTGTCCAAATAGAACAAATTAGGCAGATATCGACCAAGGAAAGTGTAACTCTCAATAATCTTCTTTTCTAAAAGCTCATCATATTTCCCCTTAATCTTCGAACTCCATTTTATTTCCGCTTCAACACCAGCTCTATCATTGGTACGAGCAATCCTCAAAGCGAGATTTATGAATGCGGACAATGTCTTCCCATGCGAAGAATTTAAAGCATGAGTTACATAATCCGACTTTTCCTCTTCTTCCTCTGCTTTCAGATTATCAAAGATAAGAAACAGGATTTGTTCTGCTTTCTTTAAATACTTCTCATCAAACGCCCATGAATCATCTCTCGTTCCTTCTCGTATAAAGTCTGTGATTACACCAATTATCCAGAAATGATTGGCTCCGCCGAGAAAATCCTCTTTTTCAACTATGAATTCATCTTTCCAAAATTCATTCCTATCAATATATAGGTGCAGAAATTCAAATAATTTACCCCAGGCAATATCCAGCTTTTTACTCCATGCTTCCTTTGCGCCATCAAGAATTTCATAAATATATATAAATCCGGTGTTGATGAATGGAGATAAGTTGTCGATAAATTTATTTGGCTGCTCAGCAGCACATTCTTTTATTAATTTTGCCAATCCCCCTACGGTAGGGCCTTCTTCCCAAAGACCCGTTGATGATTTAAACTCCTTGAGGTAAGAAGGAAGTTTGTTTGTGGTCAACATATGCAAAATATCTTCTTTTGTTAAAGGCGAAGTCCCCCAACCAGATCGAATTTTAATCTCTCCCATGGCCGCGTGTAAGCCCACATCCCAGCCAGTTTGAGACTTAAAAGATTCATATAATTTTTTAAATTCCGGAAATCTTACAAGTGCCTGACATCTTTGCTGTTTCCACTCTGCAATGTGTCTTTCTGCATCTTTCGCAGGAACAAATCCGGGGCCATCATTCAGTTTCCTGAATATTAATTCTTTTTGATTAGATGATAGTTCTAATAAATTCTCTAAAACATGTTTCAACTCGTCTCCGAAATCTATTTCTCCGAAAACAAGATTATCTGAATCCTTTTCTAATGCATCCCAGAATACTTCACTATATTTGTTGACATTATTTCCAATGATATATAGGGCCATCTTCGGAAAATAAAAATATTTATCCCTAAAAAAGTCTTGCAATATTTTTTTTGTTTCAGCGGCATGTTTCCATGCCCTTGCCATTAGAATACTTTTCAAGACAAATGTAAGTACCTCAAGCGGGTCTGTAAGGTGGTTTCTTGATTCATCATAAAAACTTGCATGTGTTTCCTCATCATGAAAGTTGCGATATAGCCTATAAATATTTCTTTTTAATTCTTTTATATCTATACTCTTAAGCAGCACATCTTTTGTTAACTCATCAAATACGTTAGATGAGAAGTTGTCTAATGTAGTCTCATCCATTGTTATTTTCTTAAGTGGTGTTCCTCCCAGTTTCTTCTTCCTGAACACATATTCATAAACATCAGACTCAGTCTTATAACCCATATCAAAAAGCTTTACTGAATATTTAGCGTCAATAGATGTAAGCGCTAACAGATATGCTTTATCCCCTGCCTCAAAAGGAATTAATGATTCATCTTTTTTCAGTAAAGTGTGTATCTTGTCACATAAAGGATATATAGCGCCATTTGTACACTTTTCTCCAATATCTCCAGAGAGTTTTTCAAATATAGTCTTTACCCAATATGAATCTATAACAAGTTTATATTCCTCTTCTTTGTTATAGATTCGGGCTCTCTCTTCGGACAACTTAACAGACTTTATGTTAGTTATATAATCAACAATCCGTTCAGCTTTAGTAATATCCTTATGGGAAGGATTTCCAGACAGGAATTTAGGCAATAATTTGAGGCCAATTTCTGATCCCACAAACGATGCATCAAACCTGGAACTAAGCCAAACAGGAATTAACTCAATAATATAAATCGGTATTTCTTCTCTCGGAATATTAAGCAAGATTGATACAAAACTTCGCCATGTATAGTAGTTATCTATATGTTGACTATCTGAGTTTTTATAATTTGAAACAGCGTTAATGATTTGGAGTAACTCATCTATATACTTTTTATTACCTTGTTTATTGACTTGCTCGGACACCTTTTCTAAATAAGTGAGAACATTCCACCAGGGGATTGAATAAAACCCTTCTTGATCAGAGGGCTTAGGACCAGGTGCATTTTCAGCGGAAAAATAATTTTCTTTTTTGAGAATATGAAACCATTCAATATTGGTAACATTCTTAAAAAAATAATTATTATATGAATCTTCTTTTATAAGATCCACGACTTGCTGACTTAAATTGCCAGTGCCAATAGCATCATCAATGATTTTAACTTGCTTATAATATTCAGACTTAGTCATTTGTTGTCCTCATGTCATCTTCTACTCCGAGCTTTACGGTTTTAAAATATTTTGTTATCCAATCTTCTAATACGATAGGGAATGTATTACGCTTACCATATATTATTGATTCAATTCCGTTTAGTTCTTTGAATACTGTCAAGGTTGATGAATTAAACAGATTAGACATATCTTCTTCCGGCAATAATAAAAAATGATATTTATTATTATCATTTGTCTCTTGCATTATATCCAATATCTCCCGATCCCTTAAACCGTAACCAATAAATATGACACAATATTTTTTAAACAAGCTTTTTAAAAATCTCCGAAATGATGCTTCACGATATCTGGGTATATATTGTTCTCTCGTCAGCAAACTCTTTTCAAGATCATATTCGGATCCATGTATATGAAAAATACCTGAACTATTTAAGTTTGTCTCAATAAAATGTTCTGTTTTGTAGTATATTTCACTTAAATTAAATTCCTTTGTATTTTCTAAGCAGTTATCTATATTAGTGGTAATTATTTGAGGAAAGGGAGTAATCAGTTTCAATAGTTTTATAACAGGAAAATATTTTTCTGGATATAATTTTACATCGGGAACTAAAGCTTCTCGGACTATCCCCCAATATGTGTTTTCATTACCATTTCTTTTAAATATATTGAAGCAATAATTTAGAATTTTTTCATTTTCCATGTCACCAATTAGTTCTTCTTTCTTAATTCCGCTTTCTTGTATTTCAATGTGATCAAGCATTTTTTTTGCAACAGAGTCCCAATCATAACAACCGGCTATCTTAGAAAGACCTGCACCTATAAATAGCGCACATTTATTATGTTTAATATATGGTAATACAGCATTCAATCTTTCCATTTTATTCTATTATCTCATCGCCTTCTGCAAAACCACTTACATAAGCATTTTGCTATCTTTTCGGGACGGACATTCAATTCATCCCGCAGCACTTCTTGTATTTCTTCCCACTGCCGCAGGGACAGGAATCGTTGCGGCTGGTTCTTCCGCTTAATTCTAATCCAACTCCCATCAAACGGCAAGAAAATAGTGGAGGGTGTCAAACGTTCGTAAGTGGGGACGTTTTGAAATAATTTACTTCGGCGGAGGCGGAGGGTCAATGAGTGGATAAGCGGGTTTTACCCTGAAAGGGTTATAAAGTGGATCGCCGACCAGGATCATCTGCCATGAGAGGAAAGGGTTTGTCATGGCAAATACTTCCGCCAGCGAGTAATGCCCGCTCATGAGAAGCTGGAAGAAGATGGAGGGAGGCGGAAAAGCGGTAAGATAAGGCTCGGTCACAGGGCCTATGCTTGCAATTACTCCCCTGTCCAGCATACTCTTTACCCAGTAATTACGCTTAGGATCATGAAGAGACACGGCTTCTGAGCTTGCAACATGATAACCTACGGCGCCTTTTGCCCACTCAAACGCGTCCCTGTATTCCCCAAGACTGTACCATCCGCAATAAAGCGCTGCCTCCGGTGCTTCGCCGGGGCCAAACAGCTCAGGCTTATTGTCCAGTACTATGGGCATCAACCCCTTTTCAAGAATACGCGCGGCCCTTTTTATATCTTCATCGAATTTGGCATATTCGCTTGCCCCGCTCAGTCCCCTGGCATCGAGATAAAGCTTCCCCGCAAGGCCGGTTTTTTCTACCTCGACCGCTGTTCTCATTATCTTTTCAACCACTTCAGGGGCAGACGCGTCAAGCCTGCTGACCATAAGCGCCTGAGGAGAGTTATTCAAACGTCCCCTGATAAAATAAAATTCAGGATTAGGCTGCCATCCCGCAAGCTCATAAGAAGGCGAAAGCAGCAAAGCAAGCTCCGAATCTACAGCCGCAACCGTGTCCTTGCCTGTCAGATGAGCAAGCTCGAACTGAAGCTTGCCAATTTCTGATTTCAGGGCGTTAAGTTTCTTATGGACCTCTTTGCTGTTTTTATTTTCCTTCAGCAGCGTTTCCAGCTCCACTTTCTCTTTATTTTTCTCTCCTATCGTCTCTTCCAATTTTTTAATCGTTTCCTGCGAGGCATCAGGAGGCAGGGTCTTTGAAATGCGAAGGGGGACGCCGTACACGGTGACGATGCAGCGGATTCTCACACCTTTTTCCTGAAGGCTGTTTATGGTTTTCCGGAGCGGGGCCGCTATCAGTTCATCATACTGCTTTCGGGTAATCCCTTCCTGGAAAGGGGCCTTGACCCCGGCAATATGCGAAAAAGGTATTTTGCGGAGCTCGCTGTATAAACTGCCCAGGCGGACCGAATCGGAAGACTCCGGATTTACGACAATGAGGACCTCTTCCGGCCTGAGAACAGCCTCTGAAGATGCAGGCATAAATATGGGCCCTGACAGGAGCAAAACAACAAATAAACTGCCCTGCAGCATAGGTGTGAGATAGTTTTTCATATCATATTTTTCATCTTACTGCAAGAGGCTTTCAGTCGCGCGGAAAGAAACGCCGTCTTATACTTCCAGATATTCTTTTAAAAACCTCCCGGTATGCGATTTCTCTGTTCTTGCGATGTCCTCCGGGGTCCCTTCTGCCACAATATATCCTCCTTCATCACCGCCCTCGGGGCCGATGTCTATAATCCAGTCTGCGCATTTTATGACATCGAGGTTGTGCTCGACCAGGAGGACCGTGTTTCCCGCGTCCACAAGCTCGTTAAGGACTCTGAGGAGTTTTTTGATATCATCCGGATGGAGGCCCACGGTGGGCTCATCGAGTATATAGAGATGCTCTCTTCTGTTGAGGACGCCGAGCTCCTCGCATATCTTCAGGCGCTGGGCCTCACCCCCTGAAAGAGTGGTCGCGGGCTGACCCAGCCTCAGATAGCCGAGGCCCACTGAAGACATTAACCTCAATTTATTGATAAGCGCCGGCACGGCCCTGAAGAAATCTACGGCCTCGTCCACGGTAAGCTCAAGGACCTCGTAAATGTTTTTCCCGTTGTACATGACTGAGAGTATCTCCGGCTTATATCTCCTGCCGCCGCATTCTTCACAGGTTACATAGAGATCTTCAAAAAAGTACATCTCCAGTTTACGGAAACCGGCCCCCTGACAGGCTTCACAGCGGCCGCCTTCCGTATTGAAGGAAAAATGCCCGGGCGCATATCCAAAGATTCTGGACTGGGGCTGTTCCGCAAAGATTTTTCTGATGTGGTCAAACGCCTTAATATACGTCACCGGATTGGACCTCGGGCTTTTGCCGATGGGGCGCTGGTCTATGATTCTGACTCCCTTGAGATATTCAAGTCCTTTTATGGATTCGAAGGACCTGGAAGGCTCGAACTCTATTTTAAAAGACAGGGCAAGTGCCCTGTAAATAGTGTCCGTTACGATTGTGCTCTTCCCTGAGCCGGAGACGCCGGTCACGCACGTCAGCGTCTGAAGGGGGATGGTTATATCGATATGCTTCAGATTATTGCCGTGCGCGTCTTTGACGACAAGCATTTTCCCGCTGCCCTTTTTTCTGAGTGAAGGAACGGGTATCTGCCTGATATTTTTCAGATACTCTGCCGTAAGGATATCGGTTTTCAGAAAATCTTTCTTCCAGCCCGAAAAAAGGACCTGGCCCCCGTTTCTTCCCCCGCCGGGACCCAGTTCCACGATCCAGTCGGACAAGTCGATAACGGCCCTGTCATGCTCCACAACAATTACCGTATTCCCCGCATCAGCAAGTTCTTTCAGAATTACGGCTATCCTGCCGACATCTCTCGGATGAAGCCCTACTGTAGGCTCATCGAGCACATAAAGGGTCCCTGTAAGTTTTGACGCAAGCTGGTTGGCAAGGTTTATCCTCTGTGTTTCACCGCCGGAAAGCGTCCTTGACTCCCTGTTCAGTGTAAGATAGCCGATTCCCACACGCATCAGGAAATCCAGTTTGAGATTGATCTGCCTGAGTATCTCCGATGATAACCCGCGTTCGTATTCCGTCAGGGCAAGCTTCAGGAAATATCCTTTCATCTGCGCGATTGACATGTCCGTCAGTTGAGCGACATCCAGCCCCCCGATCGTAAACGCGAGCGCCTCGGGGCGCAGCCTCTTTCCCAGGCAATGTCCGCACGTCACAGCCTTTCTGTACCTGCTTAAGAACACCCGGACATGCAGTTTATAACGCCTTCCTTCAAGGTATTCAAAAAACCCTTTCAGCCCGTAAAAGTCTGAGTTGCCCATGCGTATCAGCTCCTTAGCCTTGTCCGGGAGGTCTTTGTAAGGGACGTTCAGCCTGATGCCGTGTGCCTTTGCAGCCCTGGCAAACTGCCTGTACCACCATTTATACGCCGGCTTGCTCCACGGCTCTATGGCGCCTTGTTCAAGAGTAAGGTCTTTGTCCGGGACAATACAGTCCCCGGAATATTCGAGAATGTTGCCGAATCCCTTGCATTCAGGACACGCGCCTAACGGGTGGTTGAAGGAAAAAAGGAGGGGCTGCGGCTTCATGATTTCAAGATTGCAATTATGGCATTCCAGCCCGGAGCTGAAATAAAGGATTTCGTTCTTCGCCGGCGCCTCGCGGACAATCTCCACCTTTACTCTCCCGTTGCCGTGTTCCCACGCGGTTTCGAGGGAATCGGCAAGACGGGGCCCATCCTTTATCACAAGCCTGTCCAGAAGCACGCTCACAGGGGAGGATTGCGACGGTCCCCTGTCGCGCTCTGTGATAAGCGACGAAATATCCCTTGCTTCACCTTCTGTCCATATCCGGTGAAATCCTTTATGCATAAGTTCCCGCGGCGGTTCTTCCGTATCAAAAAGTATCATCGCTTTCTGATCAATATATTTTTCTATAAGCTCTTTTGCCGCGGAAGACGGCGACCATGCCCTTAAGGAGCGGCCGCATTGCGGACAGTGCGGCCGGGCTATCTTCGCGTAAAGGAGCCTGAGGTAATCATATATTTCCGTAGAGGTGCCGACCGTCGAACGGGATGTTTTGACCGGGTTCCTCTGTTCAAGCGCTATCGCGGGCCTTATATTCCTGATGGATTCAACATCCGGGCGGTCGAGTTTTTCAAGGAAGAGCCTCGCGTATGTTGAAAGAGATTCTATAAACCTCCACTGACCTTCGGCAAAGATAGTATCAAAAGCCAGTGAGGACTTCCCCGAACCGGACACCCCGGTAATACAGATTAACAGGTTATGAGGCAGACGGAGGCTTATATTCCTGAGATTATTCTGCTTTACACCTTCGATTATGAGTTCGCTTCCGGACATCCTGATATTTTAACAGGATATTCAGGGGTTTGGAATATACTGCGGTAAAATGTTTTTCTCCGGGCTGTCAGGGACGCTCACGGGAAGCCCCGGATAAAAAAAACAATAATTTTTTTAAATCAGGTATGATTTTATATAAACAACTTCAAAAAGGAGGTCTTGCGGGATGCTCAACTCCCTTGTGCTAACCAGGAAATTAATTCAGACAAAATATCCCTCTTTTGAATACACGGTCTTTGATAGTTCACCGGTCACCCCCATGGCCAGGCCTTTAAACGAATGCAAACTGGCGCTGCTGACCACCGGCGGACTCCACCTGAAAACAGATATGCCGTTCGACACAAAATTTCTTGAAGGAGATTGTTCTTACAGGCTGCTCCCCGGGGACGTCAGGCACGAAGATATCATGGTAACCCATGAATCATACGACCACAAGTTCATCAATGAAGACCTGAACTGCGTATTCCCTATCGACAGGATGAAGGAATATGTGGAGGAGGGAAAGCTCAAATCCCTCTCCGGAGAACATTACAGTTTCATGGGCCATATTTATGTCACCGGCCCCCTTCTTGAGAACGCGGCGAAGGTCGGACGCCGGCTGAAAGAACTCGGCGTGGATATCGCTTTCCTGACGCCTACCTGAGTCATCTGCAACCAGTCGGTCGGACTGGTGGCGAGAAAAATCGAAGAAGCCGGCATAAGCACGGTATGTACTACATTCAGGCGGGACCTGATCGGGCTTGCGAGGCCTCCAAGGGTCTTGTCCATGAAATTTTCGCCGGGGAAGCCGCTGGGGAATCCCGGGGATGTCGCAACCCAGAGAAAAATTATCGAAGCCGGTTTCGATCTTTTGCAAAAAAGCATTACCGATATGACAATTATTGATCTCCCTTTCAGGTTAAAGAAATTCGGGATATTCTGATTGCAGCCGTATGAAAAAGACAAGCGCGGGCCCCGGTCTAAAAAATAAAACTCACAGGGTCCTTATAGTCATGGCATTTCACGCATAACGTTTTCGCCTGTTCCCGTCCGACCTTCCATGAATGCGCCTTATGACAATCCAGACATGAGATGTCCCTGTGTCTGTCATGTCTTCCTATGGAATGCTGATTTGTATGGCAGTTGATCATGCAGTCGTTCGCCTGAGGTTTAATCCTGCTGTGCGGCTTATGGCATTTCCGGCAATCTAAACCGCTCATGGGGCCTTTTTGAGGAATTTCCTTGTGACAGTTCAGGCATTTCTGTTTTGTCGGCATCGCCGTCACTTCTCCATACGCGTGGCAGCTCAGGCACGCAAAGCTCTCCATCCCCATCCCGTGCACCCCCTTGTCTTCATGACACGTCAGACAGTTCCTTTCATCAGGGGGGAAATTATGCATTTCGGCCTCGTGGCATTTATTGCATTCTATCTTTTCCATAAATACATGTCTTGCATGCCCGTAGGATTTCCTCATGGTAACGCCGCCCTGTCTTACTGATTCCATATGGCAGGTCTTGCAGCTTTCCCATGGTGTTACCCTGCCGTGCTCCTGTGCGACGGCGCTTTTGTTGCCGGAAAAGATATATGAAAAAAGCAGCCTGTTCTGGCCCAGAAGGCTCATTGAGTGACAAGTCTGGCACTTTGCATTTCTGTGAGAGCTGTTTTCCCATGACTTGTATGACTCTTTCATAAGATGGCAGAGCTCGCAGAATTGCGGATCGTTCTTTGTAAAACTGTAATACCTGCTCCCTGTAAAAATCGCGAGCGTCACCGCGGCGAGTATCAGAACAATAATTAAAGGTCTGTCCGTTGCGAGGTGCCTGACGATAAATTCGATTAAAGATTTAAATTTCTTTTCCATATGCCGGATTTCTTTTATATAGTCAGAATGTCAAACCTTCTCTTTCCATAAGCATCTCTCCAAGGAATGAGCCCGGTTTGACCTCGGAGTTCGGGATAAGCTCTGCCTTATCGAGTCCATAATGTTTAACGCATGACGCGCAGATATAAAACTTGACGCCGAAGTCTTCAATGAGGGTCTTTATGAGGTCTGCGAGCGGTGAGAATTCATCTTTCGTCTGCCAGGTCAGCGTCTCTGCAAACCCTTTTTTTGCGAGTAACGCCCCCTTGTCCATCAGGAAGAAGTCCAGGGTCGCGTCAAAGACTTTCATATTCGTTGCCAGTTGCAAGGCCCCGGCGATTTTATCAGGGTTGTCGTACGAGTGCGTAATGATGAAAACAAATTTCTTCTTCTCGGTCATGGAAGGCTCCTTATTTATCGTCTTCTTTCTGTCAGCAGAAGGACGACGCCGGCTGCGATCGCGCCTGCGCCGGCCCAGGCCGGAATTTTTACAGTCTCTTTCTCAATGAATCTTCTTTCCTCTATCAGGGTGCTGAATTGCCATTGCGCGTAGCTTTAGCGAAGTGCAATGGCGGGAGCGTGTGGGAATCGAACCCACCATGCTCACTTGTGGCAAGCAACACCGGATTTGAAGTCCGGGAGGGACACCAGAACCCTATACACTCCCATTATTGGTTTTTAAGGATAATACCCTGGGATAACTGCTCCCGGAAACTATTGTAGCAAAATCGCGGTAATTGTCCAATAGCCGGTCTTTGTGTAAAATGTAGGCGACCCTCTTGCCTCCTCCCTGCCGGGAGAGGGCAAGACCATAGCAGCTTTAATACAAAAAGAACTTTCGATGTTGAAGGGAGCGATTGTCGTTGCTAAACTGGAGACCGCTGTCAATGAGATAAGAGACAGGACCGGTAAGTCGGTAGATGTTTCAAAGAAAAATATAGATAAGAAACTTTACCAGGCGATTCAGGGATGGGATTCTCTGGAACGAAAAGATGTCGAGCAACTGTTTGCTGATGATATTCTTGTGCTGACGGATTCGGAGGAGATAAGGGTGATCAAAGAATTGCGGAAGAAAAAAGGAGCAATATAACATTTGTGAATTTCAGGTCAAAAACAGTGATTTCCATTTGATCGAAGTAATGTTCTTTATGAGATAAAGATAGAGAGTAAATATGGAGTGAGCCTTAACTTCGCGCCGATCTCAGGAAAGAAATGTTTAGGCTCAGCAATCTTGATTGAAAAAAGACAACCATTCCGGCTAAACTTGCATTGTGAATTCACAATCAACTAACGATCAGGAATATCTAACAGTTGTCTTGAATGCCATACGTGTTTGCGCTGATTACCGGCCTAAACTGGGGCACAGCGCAAAGGATGGATACACCCTTCAGCAATTTCAGGAGATGTACAGAAATGACCCATTTTATAGTTGGGTGGGTCTCGACAATCCGCTGATGTACGCCGCACATAAAGCAGCCGGCGGTATGACAAGCATCTATCGCCAGATTGGAATCGGGTGCGAGAATTTGTTTCGCAAGGTTCTGCAGGATTCGCTGAATCTTACCGAAGATGATGTCAAATGGTCATACACCGTTAAGAAAGGCCGTGGGAAAACCCGTACCCTTTCTTTAGATGCGCGAATTCAGACCGATATCGTACCTGATCCGAAAGCAAAGACTCGAATACAGTCATGGATAGCCCAAAGCGCTAAGTCGCTGGATGTCAATGACCGTATTGCCTCATCACTCCAGGGAATCGTCTTTGAAGTGCGGCAAGGTTATAAGAGCAAGGATTCAAAGCGGCAAAACGCTGATATTGCCAATGCTGCTACCGCCTATACAAAAGGTTATCTTCCCTGTGTTGCCATCTTGTCCTTGCAGATCGATGAAGCCATTGCCTTACGATATCGTAACGAAAAGTGGATGCTCCTTACCGGGAGCGTTGCGGGGGAATCTCCACTAACGTCAATTTATTCCTTTATGAGTGAAGTCATCGGCTACGATCTCGCCGCATTCTTCCAACGGCATTCTGATATTCTCAAGGCCGAAGTCAATAACGTGCTTACTAAACTACTTTCAACAAAATGACGACCTTTCTTACTACAAAGCACTACTCTCAAAGGCAGAACGCCCATCTTACGTTTAAACACAATTTAAAACATGGGCGGCATGGCTGGTTAAGATTAACTCCGGCTTATTCAGTCAAACTCGTTTCTGACATTCTTGCCGACAAGACGCCGGACGCAAAAGTCATTGATCCTTTTTCCGGCACCGGCACAACGCCGCTTTGTGCTACCTACCTCGGCCTTAAAAGCACCGGCTTGGAGATCAACCCATTCCTTGTGTGGTTCAGCTCTGTTAAAGCAAGAATGTTTAATCCCACAGTTATTCAGACAACTCAAGAACTTGGCGTAAGCATTGCGGAAGCCTCATCCTCTCCCAAGAGTCTAAAGCTTGACCCGCCGCCGATTCACAACATTTCCCGATGGTGGGACAAAGAGGAATTGGAATATCTTTGCAAACTTAAAGCCTGTATTTGCGATGCAACGAAGGACATGACCGGGGAACGTGACCTGCTCTTGGTAACCTTTTGCAGAACTGTGATTGCTCTATCAAATGCTGCTTTCAACCATCAATCCATGTCGTTCAAGAGCAATGATAATCGCCCCGGGTTATTTGACAGTCAACTCAACCATTCCAGTGTGTTCCGTAAGGAGCTTGCTTTTGTCCTTGAAGGCGCAGCCGACAACCCGAACACCACCGCTTGCATCATTACGGGAGATGCCAGGCAGCCCTCGCGCTATGTGAGGGACAAATACGATATCTTAATTACCTCTCCACCTTACCCTAACCGCATTTCCTACATTCGGGAAATGCGGCCTTACATGTACTGGCTTGATTATCTCACCAATGGCAGGGATGCCGGCGAACTCGATTGGCAGGCCATAGGCGGCACTTGGGGAATTGCAACCAGCAGGCTTACAGACTGGAAACCCTCTGAAAACGCCTTCGTCCCTAAAGCGCTGAAAAAGGCAATTAGCGGAATATCCAGACAGGAAAACGCTAACGGTGTGTTGCTTGCCAACTATGTATCTAAGTATTTTGACGATATTTGGCATCACATTAAAGATGTTCCGAAAGTGCTGAATGACTGTGCTGAAGTACATTACATTGTCGGCAATTCGTCATTCTACGGTACCCTTCTGCCGGTTGAGGAAATATACAAAGATATGCTTGAGCAGGCAGGATTCAAAGACGTTCAGATTTTACGTATCCGCAAACGCAATTCAAAGGCGGAACTATTTGAATTCGATGTGACCGGTAAAAAATCGAGAAATAAATCCATGTAACGGGCGAGAAGATTGTCGCCTTCCACAAGCAGATTGCCGCTCCTGCCGGTAGTGATTCTCCACTGCTTTGTGTCCTATCCAATCAAGCCGAGGCATGATTGTTAAATGGCTGCTCAATAATCATACTCCCCATTACACTTAAATCCAACATGGTCAAGCAAGTCATCAATGTTGTTCTCCAATACATCAAAATGGTAGCACATCTCGCACTAAATACTTCAGAAATTTCGCACTTGTAGCTGCCGCAAATGATCGATCTATATCAGTTTTGTCCCTGGTCCGATCCATAATCGATTTAACTATAATGGCCTTTGATATCCCGTCGCCCACCGTTTTGCATGCACGAGCAACAGAATAACTTTCCATATCAACAGCAATAGACTTTCTGTCAGCAGGTGAAATAAGCTCTTTAAATCCGTCCGATTTGTTGAGTACGATAGTACCACAAGCCATGGGTTCCATATGAACATTTATGCGCTGGTCACTATATCGCTTAGCCCTGCTCGGATCGTCCTTTTCAACAGATAAGCATAGATCTTTTTTACTATCATTAATTTGCTGCAATATTGTTGTATCAATTTCACAGCTTGCGATCTCAGCCTCAAACCCTTTATCCGTCAGTTTTCCCTTCTGGTAAAGAAAAAGCTTAGTTGCAATAACTATATCGCCCATTTTTATTTTCTTATTATCAGGATTGCCGCCACATACACCAGTCATAGCCATATATTTAGGCGAGCTTTTTACTATTAATTCAGCCGTAAGGATTCCTGCATCCACTATTCCTGTCTCGGCAAGATAACCGGCAAGAACTTTAATGTTATGCCCCCTTTTTGAGACCAACTCTCCACTGTAAAGAATTTTTGTCTCTGTCGAATGAGCGTCGTCTTTCCTTAAGTTGAATTCTTTACTAAGGTTTTCAAATTCATCATCGAAAGTCGCAGTCAAAATTGCAAGATCGAATATCTGCGGGCTGGTCACTTCTAATGCGGTTTTTGTGTTAACGGGAAATTTGTTGACTTCTTCCTTTTTCAAAAGGTGCAATGCATACACTTTGACGTTCTTTATTTCGTCATTCCTTTTAAGATCGCTTCTGGTTAGAAATTGAAATATCAATCTATTACTATATTTCTTTAATTGATCCGCAAGAGGCTCTCCAGGATACGGCGGCTGCCTGTAGCCCGCATCAAGATGAACCCAAACACGGAACCGCGCGTTGTCTCCCATGATTCCCAAGAAATCTGTAAATTTTCTTATGTCTGTAAACGTAAGAACATTTAATTCCAGGCTACGCAAATAATTTTCATATTGTCTTATATCATCATCGGCTTTGCTGATAATGAAAAAATCCCATATTTGTGACATCTGATCCTCCTTAATTAATATTTACGTGCGATTTAATAATCTCAATTCAAAGCGTGGTGCCGAATCGAGATTATCCATACGAAATCGTCCATTAAATTTCTCTGCAGATTCTTTAATCAACGGGATGCCATGTCCCTCACGATAATCATCTGGAAAAGCTTTGTTTTGTTCAATCGTAAAGATGACGAATCCTTCTTCTTTATAGACGTTACAACTGCAAGTCATATTTTCATTCTTCAACGCGTTATTGATAAGTTCTTCAAAAATTCCTCTTAAACATTCCTTGAAAATAAAAACATAGTCTTTATTTTCTATTAACAGTTTAGAATCATCAATGGCAATATTTTTATCATTTATTCTTGTGAGCATGCTGTCCTTTACCTTTTTCCAAGTGCCAATTAAATCTACGCGTTCATTTTTTCTGATAAGTTCAGCAAAGGAACCTTTTTGAGATATAACATCGACTTTCAAAGCTACCAAAGATTCTCGCAGTCTTAGCATGCAATCTTTAAGATGGGCTTCTCTGCCAGTCAACTCTTGAATTAATGCAAAATTATGATCAAGCCGAGCAAATAGTTTACATACCGAATTATCTGCTTCAAAGAAGGTTGAGTACAATCTCGGGAAATTGCGCTTTAAAAAATCATTATTATTAAATGATTCAATAAAAACGTCAATTATCCCTCTAATGTCATTCATTAGTGCTCTATATTCTTTTGAAAACTCTACTAAATCAAACTCGGTTGCTTCACGATTTAAAAAAATCAATAAATCTATTAAATCTTTTTCAATTTGAGAATGGTCTGAAGTTAGTATGCCCTCTTTATTAAAAAAATCTACCACACTATTAAATGCCGCCTCAAAAGAACTGCTATTCTTAATGATATCGTATGTTTTATATATTTCTTTTAAAATGTTCCAACTATATGTCTTTTGTCCGTTGGTTTCCTCTAAAGCAGTTCTCACCTCATCAATTAAATAGGACAAGTTCTTTTGTGATGCGCTTTCAGTATTATTATTTACAATGTCATTCCACAAGATGTAAGCCAAATAATCAAGAGCGCCATTATCATCTGCCGCATAAATAAAAATACTTTTCAGAGTCTCCGCCTTATAAAATTCGTGAGAGTTTATAACATAATGAAACCTCAACAACTCTGCCTTTTTCCATCGGTTATGAATATCTGGCAAACCGTTGCTATAAATTATTTTCGATATGACATTTCTTAGCTCAAGCTTAAGTTCCGGCAAGAATTGATTAATTGAGTTCATAAGCTGTGGCTCATGCAATAGGACAGCCATAAAAATTTCAAACGTGTCTGTAGTTATTGCAATTTGCTGAAATTCATTTAAGTAATCAGAAAATAATCTGTATGTTTCCAGCTTCCCCAATTTGTCTCTAAGCAAGTATGCCTTCTTTAGGTCTATACCGACTGGCAAATAATCGGGGCTTCCACGATAGATGCCTTTATGGTCTTCTCCTATGTCGTTATTATCATTCAGCGGTGCCCCAGCAGTATCATATTCCTGTAAACCTCTTAGTCTATATGTTAAATATTTCATAACTGATTTTGGAGGGCTTGGAGCCCGCCTCCTAATACTAATTAACTGGCGTTTTTCCTCACAGAAAGGACACGATGAGCGCGCCGCATAATTTGGAATATGCAAATTAACCCCAAAGAATATTTCAATGGGGACCATTCGGATTTCTATTTTGTGCGAACCAGCTTCTTCTTTTATATAGTCTGCTCTTATTTGATGTATCCTTGAAAAGAATTCTCTTTGAAAGTCTTCCAATCGTGCAATGATAGAGAAGACGGTGATTTTAGAAACTTTTAAAAAGGAAATGGTATCTATCATTTGCAGTAAGGTCTCACCTGTACAGGAGCCATCATCAATGATTAGGACTTTCTTATCTTTGATAGGCTCATTTAATGCGGCTGGCGGAAAAGTAAAACGCCAACCCTTTGGAGTATCAATCCTAGGCAATGGGAATAGTATGAAGCTTCCAAGTTTAACATCGAGAAATTCAGCTAATTCCTTACTCGAAATCGCTTCAGTCCCCGAATATATGGGATAAAAAATATAATCTATTTTTGTTGAATCGAAATTAAGTTTCTTTTGATTAAGTCTCTTGTCGAGCCCAGCAAGCTTATTGTTTATGACCTTTAATTCCCTTTGTGCATACCATGAGTTTATGATAACGAAATCAGAAGAAACTGGGTAACACTTTTCCGTTTACGGTAATGGTAATAAAGCCCTTCATGTTCAGCCAGA
>QZKO01000039.1 GCA_003599505.1 Nitrospiraceae bacterium
AGACCGCGACGGCGACATTCTTCGGGTGAGCAAAGCCCTTTGCCTCTGGAATCGCATCGAGCGCCGCACGGCTCTTCGCCGCATGGAGGAGCGAAGCGAGTGTATGCGATTTGCCGCCACCAAATGGCGTCCGGAGTTTGAGTACGCGATTGTATCCCGGTTCGCCGTCGAGCGAAGCCAGGACTTCTTTGAGCAGCTTCTGCAAGTCCGCAGTCAGGTATGTTGCCCGGAAGAACGCCTCCGGATCGCGATTCACGACGGGGACGTTCTTGTCGCCGGCCGCGATCGCTCCTAAGTCGATCGCAAACAGCGCCTCAGTGAGGGCGCCTCCCTCAACATCAGGATGCAACCTCACGAGGTCTGTCCAGGGGCGAAGCGCTCGCGTGGTCAATTCAGTTTCTCCATATCAAACAGTCCTGGCTCACTACGGACTGGGTGCCCACCCTTCCGAATCTTCGGATAGAACACTCCGATCACAACCCATGTATTGGGGTGTGCGAGAATCGTCCCCACGAAGAAGTGAGTGTCCTTGTCCGGCCCGCACAGTTCGCGGAGGAACTTTTCCCGTACCTTCTCGGCCGCGTCTTTATGCGAATTGCCTTGTTTGACGAGTCGCCAGAAGAGCGCCCCGACCTCCCAATCCTCGATCATCATCTGGTGCCCTTTGCATCGAGGATCATCGCACTCGGAGATTCCTGCACCCTCGGGGTCGGCATCGAAGACAATGAAACGTATTCCGCAGCGCTCGAACGTCTGCTTAACGGGAGAAGTCAATCGTCAGGAAAGTATGAAGTCATAAACGCCGGGGTCGCGGGTTATACTTCGCTTCAGGGATCGAGGTTTTTCAAGACCGACATAGCCAGATACAAACCGGACGTCGTCACGGTGCAGTTCGGTTTCAATGATTACCTTTATACCGCGGGCCCCTCCGACAAGGATGTGCCTGAATCGAGCAGTACGGCTATTTTCATTGACGGCATACTGAGAAAAAGCCATTTATACCGGTTTATCAGAAACAAGCTGGATATGCTGACGTCAAAGAAGCCCTCATATCCGCCGAACAGGCGCGTGGACTTGCCGGATTTCAGGAAAAACCTCAAAGGGCTCATATCCGCCGCAAGGGGGTCCGGCGCAAAGGTTATACTCTTGAACCTGCCCGTGCGGCCTGACGTCCCCCTTGTCGTAAACCCGGTGCCGCTGCCTGGCGGTGGGGACGGGAAAGGCGTGGAATGGCTGAGGCCCGCGGTTATAGGTGGAAAGAATTATTTTGTCGAATCCGCTTTCGACGGCCCGGCTTCCGAGCTCGATGAGGCTGTCGGGAAATATCCTCAGTGGTCGCTGGCGCATTACTTCCTGGCAAAAAAATATGAGGCCGCCGGCGAGAAGGAAAAGGCCCGGGAGGAATTCAATAAGGCAAAAGAAACGGACGTCGACAGGAAGGTAATCGCCGGATACAGCGCCGCCGTGAAAGAGGTAGCCGGAGAGACGAACGTCCCGATGATCGACCTCGTCGGCGTATTTGGTTCTATGCAGGATAAAAGTCTTTTCCTCGACGAAAGACATACAAACGCAGCCGCGCATGCCATCATCGCCGAGGAGATATTTAAGACTTTAATCAGGTTAAAAGTTGAAAGTTAAAAGTGAAATATATCGCAAGCCGCTTTTGGCCGCCGGAGTGGTCTCCCTGGGGGTCCTCTGTTTTGCGGTATACGGGGAAGCGCTCGGATACTATTTCACTTCAATGGACGCCTTTCCGCTTTTGCTGACAGGGAGGATCGATTCGCTTGAAGACATCGGCAGGATATTTTCATCTCCCCTCGGCGGAGGTTTTCCGTTCGGGACGTACTACAGGCCTTTAAGCGAGCTGTCATACGGGATCGACTACCTCATCTGGGGCAAGGACCCGATGGGTTATCATCTTACGGACATACTCCTTCATCTCGTCAATTCTATAATGGTCTTTTTTATAGCAGGCCTCCTGTACAAGGGCATTAAGAAGGGTTTGCTGTTTGCATGGATCGCGTCGCTCCTGTTTCTTCTTCATCCCCTCGGCTCAGCCGTCGTCCCTTCGATAGCGCGCAGGCAGGACATGCTCATTGCGCTCTTGCTGAGTCTTTGCCTTCTCTCATTTGTCAAAGCCGAACGGTCGGAGAGAAACCGGACGGCATGGTATGCGCTGTCTCTGATGATCGGTTTTTTAGCGGTCTTCTCGAAGGAGTCCGCCTTTGTGCTGCCCGTGCTGATAGGGCTTCTGTCCTTTATCTTCAATGACGGGTGCGATTACGGCAAAAGGCTTATTACCGCCGTCAGGCGCTCAATGCCTTTTTTCGGGCTTGCCGCGCTGAATACCCTTCTTCACGTCTACCTGTTCGGCTCCTGGGGCGTGCACGGCTCATCGGGCCCGGCTCAAAACGCAGCCGCTGCAGTAAAGTCCTTCTTTATGCTCGCCGGACCTTTGGAGATTTTACATTTGAGCGCACCCTTGAGAGCGGCAACGCCGGCGGTTATTTTCCTGACCGCGTTCCTGTTTCTCGCGAATGCCCTGCGCAGGCACGGCGTCAGGGGATTTCTGAATGAAATTTTGAGCAGGGAGCGAAAAGTATATACTTATTTAACAGCTTTTATTCTCACTTTTATGGCGCTCTTTACCATAAGCGGCAAGTCTCTGGATTTTTACCACTACCTGCCGAACATGGCGGTAATTATTCTCGCAGTTATGGCCCTTGCGGACACTTTCAGAAAGAAATGGGCCTCTGTCGTCGTTAAATTCTCCGGCGGGATCTTCACCGCTTATGCGTTCCTGTACTCTCCTGTATTCGCCGATTACGATGCATGGCGCAGCAGCAGCGAGCTTACGCGCAGAACGATAGAAGAAACGGAAACGGCGCTGCTTTCCGATAGGGATGCCTCCAGGATATACCTGATCAACTGGCCCGGCTTTATCGGACTTGAGTCCGAGGCCCCAGGGACCAACTCTACCATACTCGTAAGCTACAGCATGGACGCCTGGGCTGAATGGGCCGGGCTCAAACCGTCCCGGAATGTGGAATTCATACATGTATCTTACGCCTCTTTCCCGGCAGGCGATATCAGCGCAAAGCTCAATTATGTCTTCAAGGACAGGGAAATTCACGCCTCTGCCGAAGGATGCCTGATATCTCCCTCTAAATTCCCTTATAAAGGCGAAGTCCCTTTTAAATTGAGGATAGATGACGACATGACAAGCGGTACGCTCGTTTTCACACGCGAGCTTCAGGATAATGAGCGGCTCTTTCTCTACGACGTCAACGGCATCAGGATAGTTAGAAAGGCTGTGTACGGTTAGAAGAGGAATGAATAATGACGTAAAATCAGGGAGCAAAACCAGCCCGCTCCTTTTATTGTCCTTATTTCTGGCACTCGGCCTCGGCATAAGGCTCTATATCTCCTGGCAGGATTTTGCCCTGCTATTCCAGAAATGCGTGGTGGACGACGCCCTCTTTTATCTGAACATCGCAAAAAACATCTCACTCGGCAAAGGCGCGACGTTCGACGGCTCTATCATGACTAACGGATTTCATCCGGCCTATGCCCTCCTGTTAGTGCCGTTGTTCCTGCTCTTTCCCGACAATCCGGATATGACTTTCCATCTGGCCTTGACGATCTGCTCTGTTTTCAGCGTTATGACAGGGGTAATCATATTTCTTATCGTAAAGGAGATTGCGGGGGAAATCGCGGGACTGATCGCGTCTTTTTTATGGCTCTTCAATCCATACGTCATCATGATCTCATTGAACGGCGTTGAGGTGAGCGTGGCGATGTTCTTCCTTTCGCTCTGCATATATCAGTTCGTTAAGATGCGGGTAACAAATGCATTCGGTCCGCGGAGCCTGGCGCTGCTCGGGGCACTTACCGCGCTGGCTGTCCTGGGCCGGGTGGATTCCGTCTTCATGATGATGTCCCTTACATTTTTTCTCTTCCTGGCCTGGTACAAGGAAAAGAAAAGGCTGGTCCCGGCCCTGGCAGGGCCTGCTATTTTCAACCTGGCCGCTTTCAGCGCGCTCGCTCCGTGGTTTGCCTGGAACCTTTACCACTTCGGCTCCATCAGACAGATAAGCGGCGTGACTCTGCCCAACGTCGCGCACAATATGTTCCTGATGAAATACGGCACGTATCTTTCTTTGTCTCTGGTAAAGACCGAGCTTTCGAATCTGAGAATATGGCTGGAGAGCATAGTCAGGTTCAGCGGCGGGCTCCCCTTTTTTATCAGCGCCCTCCTTATCTTTATCGTGTTCAGGCGTGGAAGCTTTATGGAGGATATAGAGAAATTATGGGAGCAGATGAAAATAGTCGACTTTGCTGTTCTATCGGCCCTTTCCCTCGTATCATTCTACGCCTTTTATTTCTGGGGATGGTTCAGGCCGTGGTATTACCTTTCCGTGATTTTAACGGCAACGGTCTGCCTCGGAGTGTTCGCAGGATATGTCCTTAAAGCGGTCCGGGGCTCAAACCCCGGCATAAGGCCGCGTTATCTTGTCATCCTGTTTCTCGTCCTCGCCGTTTACTTTTCGCACCGGGGGGAGAGCGTCTGGGAAAAGGGCCTTTTCCCCTTTCAGAAACAGTTGTACGAATCAGCGCTGTGGTTAAACGAAAATACTGAGAAAGATACAAAGATAGGAGCGATCAGCTCAGGCGTTTACGGATACATCACTCAAAGGACGACAGATCTCCTCGGCGTTGTGAACCACGAGGCTTACCGCGCAATGCGGGAGAAAAGGATTTTCTCATACATGAAGGAGAAAAACCTCGATTACCTTGTCGACAGGGAAGATATGGTCGGGTTTTTCAGCGAGCGCTTTGACGGCGAAGGTTTTATGGATAAACTGACTCCCGTCAAGAGATTCGGGGACAAAGCCTCCGACGTCGTGGTGTATAAAATAAATTAGGGTCAAGGGTAAGGGAAACGTGCAAAATAAAAAACCGGTGACGACGTTTATCTCTCTCGGCGACATAAGGGCCGCCGGTATACGGGCGATCAGCGCTGTTCTCAGAAGCAGGGGCTGGGAGTCGAATATAGTCACGTACAAGCTGGGCTATTCAAAGGACGACATTCCTACCGCTAAGGAAGAAGATTTGCTGATCAGCCTTTTAAAAGACCTGAATACGGATATCGCCGCAATAAGCGTTAAGACCCCGTTTTTAAAGACGGCTGAAAAAATAACAAGACGGGTAAAAGACGAGCTCGGCATTCAGGTGGCCTGGGGTGGAAGCCACCCGACCGTAATGCCTGCAGAGAGTTTGAATTGCGCTGATATTGTCTGTGTGGGCGAAGGGGAGCATCCGTTTCTTGAGCTTCTTGAGCGGACGGCTGACAGCGGAAACATATATGACATTAAAAACCTGTGGCTCAGGAAAGACGGGGAGATCGTCAGGAACAATATACGTCCCCTGCTCCAGACAAAAGACCTGGACGCCCTTCCTTTCCCTGACTGCGGAGGAGAGAACAAATATATAATCAACAATGAAAAGCTGACCCGGGGCGATTGTCTCAATACGGTTATCGAGTATTATCCCATGGCGTCGAGGGGCTGTCCGTACAGTTGCAGCTTTTGCATAAACGGCGTGCTGAGAGACATTTATCGGGGCAGTGGTCCTTTCGTAAGATTAAGGAGCCCGGAAAAGGTCGTTGACGAGATCGCGGGCGTCCTCAAAATATTCCCTTCGGTCAGGAGGATCAGGTTCCTGGACGAAGTATTCCCCTGGAGGATGGACTGGATAAAAAAATTCAGCGATGAATATAAAAAGAGGATCGGCCTCCCCTTCCTCTGCACCTCCCATCCGGGCGCCATAAGGGAGGACGTGATAAAGATACTCAAAGAAGCCGGACTGATCGTCGTCGGCTTCGGCATGCAAAGCCCCTCTGAAAGGGTGCGCAAAGAGGTCTTTAACAGGGCCGAGACTAACGATACGATCCTGAAGTCGATAGAGATACTGCACAGGAACAGGCTTGAAGGCTTTTACGACATCATACTGGACAACCCTTTTGAGACGGAGCCGGACAAGAAGGAGGGACTTGATTTCCTGCTGAAGATACCCAAGCCGTATAATATCAGCGCCTTTGGCCTGAAGTTTTTCCCTACGTACAAGATAACCCTTGAAGGGCTGAACAAGGGAATTACCAGCGAAGCGGAAGTGGAGTCCCTCGGCTCACAGGGTTATTTCGAGATGAACTATAACTGGTATTCTCCACGGAAAAAAGAAGACGTCTTCTGGAACTGTCTTTATCTCCTGGCCTCAAGGAGCGCTGTGCCGGCTTTTGTGGTCAGGTCGGCGAGCAGAACACATATCCTCAGAAAGTATCCTCAGCTTCTCGTCCGGATGGTTAAATTGAGCTGGCCGCCTGAGCTCCTGATAATCGGGGCCCGCAGGCTTGTAAGAGGTCAGTTGAATCCGCTTAACGTCATAAAAGTCATTGTGTCGCGGATGTTGAAGAGGACGATATAACTAAGGAGTTAAGAGTTATGAGTTGTGAGTTAAGAGTTAAAAGCAGGGGCCGGGGGCAAGGGCTCGTCACTCGTTACGCGTTACTCGTTACTGTTTTACTGTTCACTGTTCACTGTTCGCTGTTCACTGTTGCTTTCGCCGCGCCGTACGGCGCTCAGTGGTATGACGTATCCGAGTACCTGCTTGGCAAAGTTTACGTGAAAGTCATTTTCCTTGAGAGCAATGAGAAGGGCCCGAATACCGAGAACTGGACCGCGCAGGAACGGACAAACTGCAAAGAGGCCCTCGAAAAGGCGCTGTCTGAAATCAGGAACAGGTTTATCAGGGAATTCGAGATTGAAGAAGGCTCCGGCAAATTGCCTCCCGGCGTCAATCTCGAATTCATCACCGATTATGAAACAGCAGAAATATCAGTAGAGCCTATTACGTTAAATGGCTCCGGAATCATGTTCTCTACCGGAGACCTGAAGCTGTGGGTGAATGAGGTTATGGCAAAGAAGGGGTTTGACAAGAAAACCCCGCCGACAGGCCTTCAGCCGATACTTCCTTATCCCCCTTTTCAATACAACGTAGCCGAATATGCCGACTATCTGAGAAATAAATACGATACCGATTGGGCTACAGTCATTTTCTTCTATGACAATTCCGATGACGAAGACGGCCTCTTTGCAAATAAAAAATCCGCAGGGCCTCCTATGGGCGTCGGAGGTCCGGGGCTGCACTTTTCAAACAACAGAGGAAGACCTTTTATCGAAAAGCGACAAGCTCCTGAAGACCCTCTTTCGGTTGCCGGTATCATTCATGAATTCCTTCATGTCTGGTATGCCGTCGATGAGCATACAAGCAACAGGCACTTCAAAGAAGACGCCGTCATGGGATATTTGGGAGGCGAAAACCTTAATTACGGCAAGGCCAAAGGACACAGGTCGATTATGTACACTGCGCAGGATTGGCCTGAGATGTCCCCATATACAAAGAAGCAGGTAGGCTGGACTGACAGCGACGGAGACCATATCCCCGACATACTGGACGTGCCGCCGGTCATAACGTTATCAGGTCATGAAAAAAAAGGCGCTGCGACATATGAAGGAAGGGCCTTTTCACCGCCCCTTCCCAACAAGAACCCCTACTCGGAAGGGGGCACACTGAAGCCGCCGCAGGACCTCTCAGTCGTTCTCCATTTGTCTCCGGCGCCTGAAAGGAGAGCCGGCATCGGAGATTTCTTTAAAAAGGTCCCCGCCTTCCGGCCGCCGTTTCCCTGGACAAGAAACGATATTACGATCAATAAAATTATTTCTGTCGAATACCGGGTAACGAAGGACGGGAAGGCCGTCGCCGGCTGGGGAAAGGCTACGCCTGGGGACGGGGCATTCGATGAGGCCGTTGAAGATTTCAATTTCTCATTTCAAACGCCCCCGCAGGGGGAATATGCTGTCGAGGTCCACGCCCTGAATTCGGTCGGTCTTCTCGCCACAGAGAGCACAGAGACTAAAAGGATGTTAAAATAGTCAGTTGTTTGAACGGTGGATATACCCCTCACTGAAAGGGTTACGCATTCAAGAAAAATGATATCGCGGATATTAATATTGATCCTTACAGCGCTCGCGGTCCTGCTTGCAAAGGACGCCGAGGCATACATAGGCCCGGGCGCCGGCTTTGCATTCTTTTCCTCATTTATTGTTTTTATCATTACCTTCGCCCTCATAATATTTTATTTCATCTCGCTGCCGGTCAGGGTCATTTTTAACGCGCTATTCCGGAGAAAGGCAAAGGTGAAAGGCCCGTTCAGGCAGGTCATCATCCTGGGGCTTGACGGCATGGACCCCGCGCTTACAGCCGGATTCATGCGGGGCGGGAAGCTCCCGAATTTCGCGCGGCTGAAAGACAGCGGCGCGTTTGCGCCCCTTGCGACAAGCTGCCCGTCTATTTCGCCTGTCGCGTGGTCGTCTTTCATGACAGGACTTGATGCGTCTTATCATGGTATCTTTGATTTCCTGACACGCGACACAGGCACATACTTCCCTCTGCTCTCATCAGCGGAGATAAAGGGCCCCCGGCGCACATTCTCAATAGGGAAATATGTGCTTCAATTGGGCAAGCCCAGGCTTAAGCTTCTGAGAAAAGGCAGGCCGTTCTGGAATATATTGGGCGAGCAGGGGATATTCAGCTCGATCATTCGCGTGCCTATCACTTTTCCTCCGGAGAAATTCAACGGCCTGCTTCTGTCGGGGATGTGTGTCCCGGACCTTCAGGGAACTCAGGGAACGTTCTCCTTTTATACGACCGACAGTTCTTACAGGGAGGAAAAAACAGGCGGAGTCTGTTTTACGGTGTCATTCAACAGCGATACAGCCGATACCTATTTGTATGGCCCGAAAAATACCCTGGTAAAGGACGGCGGGAAGCTGAGGACCCCGCTCGGGATAAGGGTAACCGAAGGCAATAGCTCCGTAATTGTTAAAGTTTGCGGTCAGGAACTCCGGTTGGAGCAAGAGGAATATTCCCCCTGGGTAAGGGTAGTTTTCCGTCCCGGTCTGGGCGTTAAGGTGAGGGGTATATGCAGGTTCTATCTTAAAAAGGTTTCGCCTCATCTTGAGCTCTATGCGACACCGGTCAACATTGATCCTGAAAGGCCCGCCCTTCCTGTTTCACATCCCTTTATCTATTCCGTCTATCTTTCAAAGATGATCGGCTCATATGCCACCCTCGGACTTGCTGAAGATACCTGGGCGCTGAATGAAGGGATTATCGATGAGGACGCGTTTTTGAAACAGGCCTACGCTTTTTATGAGGAGCGCGAGAAAATGTTTTTCAAGGCCCTCGAAAGAAACCCTGGAGGGCTTTGCGTGTGCGTATTTGATACCACGGACCGCATACAGCACATGTTCTTCCGTTGTCTCGACGAATCCCACCCTGCGAACAAAGGGAAAGAAGTCCTGAAATACAAAAACGTTATAGAGGACCTTTATGTCAGGATGGACGGACTGCTCGGCCGTGTCATGGAAAAAGTTGATAAAGATACGCTTCTGATAGTAATGTCGGACCACGGGTTCAAGCAGTTTAAACGGGGCGTCAATTTAAATACATGGCTTTTTCAGAACGGATATCTCCGGTTAAAGGACGGAGGCAAGACGGGCGGCGACTGGTTTGAAAATGTTGACTGGGCCGGGACAAGGGCATTCTCATTGGGATTGACCGGTATATACATAAACAGAAAAGGGCGGGAATCAAAGGGGATTGTCGAAAAGGGGGCTGAGATTCAAGGCCTGAAAAAAGAGATCATTGAAAGACTTGCAGGCCTTGTCGATGAAGAGAAAAAAGAAAAAGCTATTATAGACGCTGTCGATACGGAAAGTTTTTTTTCAGGCCCTTATGCCTCTGACGGCCCTGACATATTGATAAACTATAACTCAGGCTACAGGAGTTCATGGGCCTGCGCCACCGGAAAGGTGACGGAATCCGTTTTTGAGGACAATGTAAAGCGGTGGAGCGGAGACCACTGTGTCGACCCGAAGCTTGCGCCGGGGATATTTTTTTCAAATATTAAAATAAATACCGCAACTCCCGACATCAGGGACATAGCGCCGACTGTACTGAAGGCCTTTGGAGCGGAAACGCCTGAAAACATGAAGGGGAAGACGCTGATTTAGAGCGAACTTGAGAAATTAAAAATCAAAATGAAAAGAAAAATCAAAAAATATTTTAATTCCGGCGTTGCCGGGGCAGTCCTGCTTTTTTTAATCAGCTCTCTCTTAATAGGCGGTTGCAGTAAAAGCCACAGCAACAGGACGGAGAAAAAGGTAATCGTATTGGGTTTTGACGGTATGGACCCGGATATTCTGGAGCGGCTCATAAGAGAAGGGAAGATGCCCCATTTCGAAAATTTAATGCAAAAGGGCAATTACCGGGAACTGGAAACAAGCATCCCGCCCCAGAGCCCTGTGGCATGGTCGAATTTTATCACGGGCATGAATCCGGGAGGGCACGGCATTTATGATTTCATACACCGCGACCCTGAAACAATGATCCCCTTTCTTTCAACTTCCGAGGTGCGGCCTGCCGACAAGAAGATCACTCTCGGCGGTTGGACGATCCCGGTTTCGAAAGACAAACTGGTGCTCCTTCGCAAAGGCACTGCATTCTGGGAAATGCTTGACAAGCATAATATACCGGCTACTGTGATCCGCGTTCCTGCGAATTTTCCCATAATGGAAACGGAAACCCGCTCTCTTTCAGGGATGGGGACCCCCGACATCCAGGGGACATACGGTATATTTTCCTTTTATACGACGGAAGACAGTGTCTTCGAAAAAGATGTATCAGGAGGGAAAATCTTCCCGGTACGCATGATAAACAACCGGGTGGAAGCGAGTATCGAGGGACCCAGAAACACGTTTAAAAAGGGCGCGCCGAGGAGTAAAGTTGATTTCCAGGTCGTGTCCGACCCTGAACACTCAGTGGCAAAGATACTGCTCCAGGACCGGCAGGTAATTCTTAAACAGGGTGAATGGAGCCCCTGGGTCCGGATGGAGTTCGAGTTAATTCCCTTTTTCCAGAAGGTGAGCGGCATTTGCCGTTTTTATCTGAAAGAGATTTATCCGGTTTTTAAACTCTATGTCACCCCGGTGAATATCGACCCTTCGGACCCGGCTATGCCTGTATCCACTCCGGAGCATTTTGTAAAAGAGCTGTACGAAGAAGTAGGGCCGTTCTATACGCAGGGCATCCCCGAAGACACCAAGGCGTTGATACAGGGCGTTTTGAATGACGATGAATTTCTTGTGCAGGCGCGCATCAGTTATGATGAATTCCGGAGGATTTTCATGCAGGAGATGGGGCGCTTCAATTCAGGTTTGCTGTTTTTTTATTTCGGAAGCACGGACCAGCTTTCCCACGTGTTCTGGCGGACAATGGACCCGGCGCATCCCGCATATGACCCTTCGGGTAAGAACGCCGATGTTATAGAAAAGACCTATATGGAAATGGACGGCATCCTCGGGTTTACTATGGACAGGCTCGACGGAAAAACGACCCTTATTGTGTTGTCGGACCATGGGTTTGCGCCCTATTACCGTTCTTTTAATATTAATACCTGGCTTAGAGATGAAGGCTATATAGCGCTCAGGGACGGAGCCCCGAAAGGCGAGTTCTTCGAAAACGTCGACTGGTCCGGCACACGCGCGTACGGCCTGGGGTTTAACGGCCTTTATCTGAATATGAAGGGAAGGGAGAAAAACGGCATCGTTCTGGAGGGCGGGGAGCGCGAGACTCTGATAAATGAATTATCAGCAAAGCTGCTTTCAATCAGAGACCCGAAGACGGGACAAAATATAATAACAAAAGTTTACAGGACGGACGAGGTATACACAGGGCCGCATCTGAAAAACGCGCCTGAGCTCATCGTAGGCTATAATCGCGGATACCGGGCTTCATGGGAAACAGTGCTCGGTAATTTTCCTGAAGGACTATTCAGTGATAATAATGAAAAATGGAGCGGCGACCATCTGATGGCCGCCGAGCTCGTGCCCGGGATCTTGCTTGCAAACAGGAGGATACGCGCGGAGCGTCCGTCGCTTTTAGATATCGCGCCGACTATCCTGAAAGAATTTGGGATCACGAAGAATAAGGAGATGGTGGGCAGCAGCATATTTTAGCCGGGATTATTATTTTGGGCTGATTATTCTATTCAATTGGTGGAGGAAGGCATGTTCGGGTCAAAGGTAAAAATTGATAAAGACCTGCTTGACAGGTGCAAACGGTTTGCCGCCGAAAAAGGCTACGGTTCTGTTGAGGAATTTATTGTCCACACGCTTGAGAAGGAATTGCGGACCTCGGCAGCGGGATGTGAAGAGACCGGAGAGGAAATAAAAAACAGGCTGAAGGGGCTCGGCTACATAGACTGAATCCGGGGGAAGCCGTAAATGAGAAGCCATGCAGATCCTTAATTCGATATTAAATACATTCTTTGACCTCGTGCTGGCGCCCATGAGATCATTTAATCCGTTCTGGTCGCTGTTTATCTTTTCCGTGCCGGCGGGTATACTCCTGGTCCTGATATTCCGTTACACATCAGACCAGGGGGCGATCCGGGAGACGAAGGACAGGATAAAGGGGCATATGCTGGAGATACGGCTTTTCAAGGACAATCCGGGTGTGTTAATGTCGGCATTCGGGAGCATACTCGTCTACAATTTTAAATATATGCGGCATGCCGTCAGGCCGATGCTCTTTATGGTCGTGCCTGTCCTTTTTATGCTTGTACAGCTTGATGCCTGGTATGGGTACAGGCCTTTAAGGACGGGTGAATCCGCCGTTTTTTCAGTCAGACTGTCCGGGAGCGACGGTAGAGTTGTCGACAATATAACTCTACAGGCAGATGATGGTCTGACTGTTGAAACTCCGCCTCTCCGCATACCGGAAGAAAAAGAAGCGGACTGGAGGATAAGGGCAGACAAGGCGGGAAATCACAAAGTGGCTGTACGGGTCCGGGGCAAAACGGTTGAGAAAACAATCACGGTTTCAGGAAATCCGGGCCGGGTATCGGTAAAAAGGACCTCCGCCGGTTTTTGGGAAAGACTTTTCAACCCCGGAGAAAAACCGATACCGGAAGATTCCGGGATAAAAGAAATAAGCGTAGAATATCCTTTGGGGTCTATCTATGTGTTAGGCTGGAGCATGCACTGGCTTATGGTTTTTTTTCTGCTGACCCTCATCACCGGCTTTGCTTTTAAGGGGTTTTTCCGTGTCGAGTTGTAATAATTGCGGGTCCGATTTTGAATCGTGGGGCAGGTTCCCGAGAGTGTCGCATATGGGAATGCTCGCGCCCGGGAGCGTCGGGAAGGTCGGTCCTGCAATTGAATCGGTCGGTTCATCGGTCCTGCCGAGGGGATTGGGACGGAGTTACGGGGATTCCTGTCTCAATGAAAACGGCTATCTCCTTTCAACAAAGTGGCTGGACAAGTTTTATGGTTTTGATCCCGGCACGGGTTTATTAAAATGCGAGTCCGGTGTCTCACTCGATGAGATCCTGAAGTTGTTTGTGCCGAGGGGCTGGTTTTTATCGGTTACGCCCGGAACAAAATTTGTGACTGTAGGGGGGGCGATCGCAAACGACGTCCATGGGAAGAGCCATCACAGTACCGGGTCGTTCGGAAATTCACTCAAGCAGTTTGAATTATTGAGGTCTGACGGAGAAAGATTTATATGCAGCAGGGACTTGAACCCCGGCCTGTTCAGGGCCACTGTCGGGGGACTCGGTTTGACAGGCGTTATTTTGTGGGCCGAGTTTGCCTTAAGACGGATCGATGGGCCTTATATTGAAATGGAAGCGGTAAAGTTCAATGACATAGAGGAGTTTTTTCAGCTTTCCGAAGAATCTGTTCATGGGTATGAACATACGGTTTCGTGGGTCGATTGTCTGAGCGGACCCGGGGCGAGGGGTATTTTTATGAGGGGGAATAACTCGGCCCGTCAGGAACCGGATGAATCAAGGCGCGCGCATGGTCCTTCCCGCAAGACCATGCCTTTTGACGCTCCCCCCTTTTTATTATCCGGTCCCTCGATCAGGCTGTTTAATTTTTTGCATTTTAATCTGCAGAGGAAAAAGGTCCACAGGAGCTGTATTCATTACGACCCATTTTTTTATCCGCTGGACGGCATACTGCACTGGAACAGATTATACGGGAAACGCGGTTTCCTGCAGTGGCAGTGCGCGATACCGAAGACCGGGAAGAAAAGGGCCTTGACCCTGATCCTGCAAGAAGTCGTCAGGGGTGAAGCCGGTCCGTTTCTTACTACATTAAAAGAGTTCGGCGACAAACCGGCAGAGGGGTTGCTCTCATTTCCGATTCCGGGGATTACCCTGGCGCTCGATTTTCCCAATACCGGGGAAAAGCTCTTTTCCTTTCTGGACAGGCTGGACAGGATCGTAGCGGATTTCGGAGGCAGGATTTATCCTGCGAAGGACGCCCGCATGGCGCCCGGGATGTTCAGCGCCTCGTTTTCAGAGATTGAAAACTTTTCAGGATATGTTGATCCGAGGTTGTCTTCGAGTTTTTACAGAAGAGTAGGAGGTAAATAATGGCCCGGCCCGCAAAGATTTTAGTTTTCGGGGCGACATCGGCAATTGCATTCGGGACCGCCAAACTGTTTGCTCGTGACGGCGCCTCACTCTATTTATGCGCGAGGGATGAAGAAGATCTTAAAGCGCTTTCAGCGGACTTGACCGTCAGAGGGGCCAAAGAAGTCGGCTATTCCGTATTTAATGCTTTGGATAAGGGTTCGATAATCAGGGCTGTTGACGATTGCCTGAAAAAGTTTCCGGAGCTTGACGGACTTCTTATCGCATATGGGACCCTGCCGGACCAGGGTTTGTGCGAGACGGATATTGAGGAGATGCGAAGGGCCGTTGAAATTAATTTTACAAGTCCGGCAATAATTTTGACCTATATTGCCGGACATTTTGAAAAAAAGAAACAGGGGGTAATCGCTGTTATTTCATCGGTTGCGGGCGACCGCGGGCGTCAGTCCAATTATGTTTATGGAGCCGCAAAAGGCGCGCTTACAACATTTTTATCGGGTTTGAGACAACGCCTCGGCAAATCGGGAGTAAATGTCATTACCGTCAAGCCCGGGTTTGTAGACACCCCGATGACGGCCGGTTTTAAAAAAGGATTGTTGTTTGTCGGCCCTGATGTTATTGCAAAGGGCATTTACAGGGCCGTCAAAACGGGAAAAAGTATAGCTTATGTCCCGTGGTTCTGGCGTATAATAATGATGATCATCAGGAATATCCCGGAAAAGATATTTATCAAGATAAAACTGTAGTGAAAAAAAAACTGGCAATCTTTGATTTTGACGGGACCATGATCAAGGGTGATTCTCTCATCAGGTTTTTATGGTATTATTCGAATCCCTTTGTCTTTGCGGCCAGATGTTTCCATTTGCTTCCCGTGATGATAAAGTACGCAATGGGGTTTATCGATGAACACAGCGCCAAGGAAAAGGTATATATGCTGTTTTTCGCGTGGGTCCCGCGAAAGCAATTCATGGAAAAGGCCTCTTTGTTCAGTATGTCGGTTATCCCGTTGATCGTGAGAGAGGAAGCGGTCCGGAGACTCAGATGGCATCAGGGAAGCAACCATGATTGTATATTGGTAAGCGCGTCGATAGAAGATTATTTGCTGCCGTGGGCTGAGAGCGCGGGGTTTTCGAGTGTCGTTGCGACAAAGCTGGAAACCGACGGCAGCGGAAAGATAACAGGGAAGTTCTCGGGAAGGAATTGCAAGGGAGCGGAAAAAGTTGCGCGTATAAAGGAAGTCCGGAGCGACTTGTCGCAATATGAAATATACGCTTACGGCGACAGCAGGGGTGATAAAGAATTGCTGGAAATTGCGGACCATCCGTTTTACAGATCTTTTGAAAAGGAAATATCCTACCCGGTATGAATAAGGCAGCACAGGTCCTCAGATTAATACGGGTCCGTCAATGGCATAAAAATTCATTTGTCCTCCTTGGATACTTTGTTCTGGGTGATTACGCCAACTACGCTCTGCTGCTCAAGGCAATTTTTGTTTTTTCAGCTTTTTGTCTGGCTTCGTCGGGTGTTTATGTCCTTAACGATTTCAAGGACATTGAAGCGGACAGAAACCATTTTCACAAAAAGAACCGGCCGTTGGCCAGTGGAGACGTTTCGGTTAAACCCGCCCTTTTCTTGTCCGGCATTCTATGTCTGGCATCACTTTCAGTCGCTTATGCCGTTAATGTCCTTGCCCTGTTAATAGTGTCCCTGTATTTAATAAACAATATTACATATTCTTTCGGCCTGAAAAGATACCCTATAATTGATGTATTTCAATTGGGGTTAGGGTTTATGTTGAGGATATTCGCAGGGACCGTCGGCATCGGGATTTATATCTCCGAATGGATGATACTCACTGGTTTCATGATCAGTCTCTTTATAGGTTTTTCCAAAAGGTTTGCCGAACTTGTCAACAGCGACGGTTCCAGGGACCAAAGACTGGTTTTAAAGGAGTATTCCGTTGATATTTTAAAGTCGTTTATGCTTATTATGGCGTCTGCTACAATAATAACGTATTCTCTTTACACCCTGAGTCCCCGATCGGTTGCCTTGCACGGCACGACAAATCTTGTATACACTACACCGTTTGTCGTGTTCGGCATCTTCCGTTTTCTGTATTTGGTCCTGTACCATAAATCCGGGGAAGACCCCTCGTCCCAGATATTTGAAGACAGACAATTAATATTTACTCTCATTTGCTGGGCATTGACCTATGGCTTGATCATATACTGATTATTCGCAATGTCCGGAGTTAATGCGCGGCTCCGGACAATACTGCCAAACAGATAAATAAACACATAAGGAGGAAATGATGCCTAAGGAATTAACCTTGAACTGGCTGCAGGGAGACCTGTCTTTAACTTCATTGTTAGTCAGTCTGTTATTGGGAGTGGCGCTTTCGCTGATATTGAGCTGGCACTTTAAACGGTTCGGCTCGACGCTTTCCAACCGGGAGGAATTTACCAACGTTTTCCCCTTTGTGATATTGACTACCGTGCTGATAATCTCGGTTGTAAAGTCTTCCCTGGCCCTTTCCCTGGGTCTTGTAGGCGCCCTCTCTATAGTCCGGTTCCGCACTCCGATCAAGGAGCCGGAAGAGCTCGCATATCTTTTTGTGGCCATTGCCATGGGCCTCGGTCTCGGCGCCGACCGTTTGGCGGCTACCGTTATCGCAAGCCTCGGCATCCTTACAGTCACGGCCCTTTTCAAATGGAGTAAGCGGAGTGTTGAAAACAAAACCCTCTACCTGTCGGTTGACTGGCGCGGCGGCAGCGGCGAAGATCAGCCGGAGCGCTATCTGGACAGTGTAAACGAAATTCTTCTGAGACACATAAAGAAAAGCGACCTCAGAAGGTTTGACGCGCGGAAAGAGTCTGTAGAAGCTACGTATCTCGTACAGGTGACCGGCACCGACAGCCTGAGCAAGCTCGTCGCTGAACTGCGCCGGACCTTCCCCTCAATCGGGGTCACGTTTATAGATCAAAATAATATGCCGAGTGTTTAATCCTAAAAGCGGCAGCAGCCATGAATTAATATGGATACCTACTTCCTACTTCTCACTTCCTGCTTCTACTTATTCGTGGCTCAAAGAGCTTAATTAAGATGGAAATCAGAAGTTCTGAGCAAATCGAAAGAGAGAGGGTTTTGCGGAAAAGGTGGGGTCTTGCGGTCCTGCTGCTTGCGCTTTTGTCGGCTGTCCTCATGCTCGCAATCGGCGTCAAATATAAAGATTACCTGACAAGAGAGATCATGCTTTGGGCGATCAACAACGGCCATTCCGTGATGCGGCAGGATACGAGTCTCACGTCGGCGCTTATCAAGGCGCCTCTTAATTATGTGAAGGCGCTTCAGGCCAAAGAAGACCTGCCGAGGCTCGTCATCGACATCAAGTTCAAGTATTTCAGGGAGCTTCAGGCAAAACGCGACGAGGCTATGGCAAAAGGGTTTTTGATAAAGGACCCGGATGATTTTGTCCCTGCGTCTATAAGGCTGAACGGCAAGACCATCAAGGTCAAATTAAGGCTCAAGGGAGACCTGACCGACCATCTCATGGGAAACAAGTGGTCTTACCGCATCAAGGTGCAGGGAGATGACCATATCTCCGGCCTCAAGACGTTCTCGATCCAGCATCCCGGTACCCGCTCCTTCCAGGCGCAACCGTTGTTTTTTAATGTCCTCCGCGAAAACGGCGTTCTTACCCCGCGCTATTTCTTTGCGGATGTGACTGTCAACGGCAAAGACGTCGGCGTTATGGCGGTTGAAGAATTTTTTTCCAAAGAGCTTCTTGAGTCCCAGGGGCGCAGGGAGAGCGTCATTCTGAAATTCGATGAGTCCATGTTTTGGGATGAATGGATGGCGCTCGGCGCGAAAGGACCCGTTTTCGACAATTATAAAAATGCGGCCCTCGATTCTTTTCAATCATCAAAGATCGCAAAGTCCGAAAGTCTTTCGAAGAATTATGAGACTGCCGTGGGACTGCTGCGCGGTTTTGTCAACGGAGAGCTTGCGGCCTCGGACGTCTTTGACGCGGAGCTTATGGGACGGTTTCTGGCGATCTCGGAAATGCTGGGCGCAAAGCACGGTGTAAGCTGGAACAACGTCCGTTTTTATTTCAATCCTATTACCGCGCGAATTGAGCCTGTTGCCTATGACAGCTTCAAGAAAATATTAGCAGCCGAATCATTCGGCGCTGTCTTCTCCGGGGAGCCCTTCGCAGAAAAACTGCTCGGAGACCCCGCTGTCTTTGAAGCGTATATAAAGACCGTAAATGAAGTGGCAGGCAAGATCGAAAGCGGCAAGCTCTTGGGCAAAATGAAAAAGTATGAGCAGGGATATTTGCCTCTGCTTGAAAGAGAATTTCCGTTCCTGCAGGAATTTCCCTATAGTAAAGTGGAAGTCCAGGCCCAAAGACTTCCCGCGCTCCTGAAAGACGGCGGGATGATCTCCGGGGCTGCAGATAAAAAGGTGAAGGCCTCTTACCCTGATTACAAATACGCTTCGATCCTTCATGCCTACACGATCCGGGACGAGAACGGACCTTATCTTGAGCTTGCCAATGCCGTCCCGAAGGAAGTGGAGATCAAATCGATCGAATGGATATCGGACAGCGGCCACAGGAAAGCTCCCTTCGCGCCGGTTTCCGCTATCAAATTGCCTATGACCTTGCCTCAAACCCCGGAAGGCGCCCTCCCCGATTTCAGGCGTGTTTATTATCAGTACCCGCCGGAGGGCTTCGGCTATTTCCTGCAGGTGAATGCGATCATTAAGGGACAAGGGGCCAGGGGCCAGGGGCAAGGGGAAGTCTATGAAATTAAGGCGAAACCGTATTACGCGGCGCTCAAACAGCGTCCGCTCCCCGCTTCTTCCGTAAAGGAGCAATTGGCTCAACATCCTTTCCTCGCCGCCGACCCGGAGAAAAGAAAATTATACGTGAGACCCGGGAAATGGAAGGTAAGCGCTCCATTGGTCGTCCCGCAAGGCTTTTCTCTTGAGATAACGGCTTCGACCACACTCAGGTTTGCGCCGGACGCCGGACTGATATCTTACGGCAGTCTTGATTTCCGGGGAACGGAAAAGGCCCCGATTGTCCTTGAAGGGATGTCCTCCTCGTGGCAGGGGCTTTTAACGCTTAACGCCGCCTCTCCTTCAAGATGGTCTTATGTGACCGTAAACAACACATCGGGGATTAAGCGTACCGGTTGGGAGCTTGCAAGCGGCGCGACGTTTTATCAGAGTGAAATAGAAATGGAGCATTGCGCTTTTATGAATAATACGACGGAAGACGCATTGAACATCGTGAGGTCGCAGTTCAAATTGAAGGACGTGAATTTTATCAACACGGCGTCGGATGCCTTTGATTCGGACTTCTCCGAAGGGACTGTCGAAGGAGGCCTTTTCACTGATATAGGCAAGGCAGGCGGGGGAGACGGAATAGACGTGTCAGGCAGCTTTATAACGGTCAACGGCGCACGTTTCCTGAATATAAGCGACAAGGCCCTTTCCGTGGGTGAAGGGAGCAAAATGAAAGCGGTGCATGTAATCATTGAACGCGCCGGGACCGGCGCTGCGAGCAAAGACGGCTCGCAGCTTGAGATTACGGATTCTTCCATAAACCGGACCGATATCGCAGGCCTGATGGCGTACATCAAGAAGCCGGAGTACGGAGCGGCAAGCATTGACGCCGGAGGCTTGAAGTTCGGAGATAACGTGATACACGCCCGCGCACAGAAGGGAAGCTCCATAACCGTTGACGGCGCCGCCGTGGAAGCCGAAGACGTGGACGTAGATCTGCTTTATGAGACCGTCATGAAGAAAGGCCTGCGCAGATGAACACGGTTCCTGAGACGTCAAGAACAGAAGTGAAATTCATTGCCGGAGCCGCGCAATTTCACATGCTGTTGACATGGCTACGCGTGCATCCGGCAGGTTTTGTCTCGCCCTTTCCCGACCGCCGGGTGAACAATATCTACTTTGACACTTACGACTGGACCGCGTTTGCTGAAAACCTTTCCGGGGTGAGCTCGAGGACCAAAGTCCGTTACAGATGGTACGGAGATTCTGTTTATCCGGACGCCGGCACGCTCGAAGTAAAAAAGAAGCGCAACTGCCATGGCTGGAAGCTCCAATTTAAGATCGGCGCTCCTCCATATGGACCGGGGGCAGGCTGGCAGGAGATAATCCAATCGCTTCTTGAGCAATTGCCTCCGGAAGGAAGGAGATGGTTGAAAGACAATCCTGTCCCGGTAATTATGAACCGCTATATGAGAAAATATCTTGTTTCCGGCAACGCCAAGGTCAGGGTGACAATCGATTCGGGAATGTGCGTGTGGGAGCAGCGCTTCAAGCCGTATCCGAATTTCATCCACCGCGCGAATATGCCGGACCTGTCGGTCGTTGAATTCAAGTTCAGCCGCGGCGATTACGAAGCCGCGTCGCAGGTCATACAGGGCATCCCCATACGCCAGGGACGCCATTCAAAATACGTTACAGGCGTGAGAGCGGTAGCGGGTCTCTATTAATAAAGAAGTGATGCCTTCATGGTTCCCATCACTTCATGTTTCTGCTCCTTCGCCGCATCCAGACGACGGTTATGAAGGCCCCGGTCAGAACGCAGACGCCTCCGAAGGCGGCGGCAAGCAGCGCAAACGATCCCGGTTTATAAAACTTTTTATAGAAGCGCACCATGAATTTTTTGGCCCAGCCGGGAGGACGTCTCTCGACCTCATCCCAGAACCTCCAGTTCAACTGCGGGGAGTTTAATGCCCCGACCGCGATTGTCCGGATAATGTATTTATCGCCTTCAACACGAACGTATTGGATGTTGTCAAGCTGCTTGTGGATGGCCCATTCGTCGGGGTTCGGGAACATCCGGAAGAATTCCTTCTGCGGGGCGCTCAAACAACTGCTGAGAATGTAATGAATACCGTCCTGCTCCATATGAGCGTATTTAAAATACCAGGGAGAGCCTGCGAACACGGCGCGGGTCTTTCCGCTCCGGAGAAGGGGGTGAATGCTTTCCCACCAGAAAGTGGAAGGCTCCGACCAGGGCTGAGGATTATGCATGAAGATAAAAATGTGCTTATACTCATTCTGCCGTCCGATTTCGTCTTTAATAAACCCGAATTGCTCGTCGTCGAAGGGTTGGCTGAGTCCTTCCCAGGTGGTCTGATCGTCTTTACCCTGCTGTTTGATACCGGCCGTATCGAGCAGGATGAACCGGTTTCCTTTGAACGTAAAGGCATAGGGCGGCCCCGGATAGCGGCTGAGATAAACGTCTCTCGTTACGTTGTTGTGCACGTCATGATTACCGGGTATGCGGTAAACGGGGATGCCGAGCCGGTTTACCCCTGCGTCGAATCTTTCCCAATCCGCAGTGATGATTGCCGGGTCGGTCTTTTGTCCCCACATGCCCTGGATGGCGTCGCCGGTAATGATGAGTAAATCGGCCTTCAGCTCGGTAATGCGTTCAAGTATCTCTTCAAAGTGCAGTGGAGGCTCGCCTGTAGCCTTGCCTCTGGGATGTCCCCAGACAACGAAGGAAAAGCTGTTTTGTGGATCAGCAGAGGGAGCGGTTTCAGGGACTTTAGCAGCGAAGGCCTCAAGCCCCTGAAAAACGGCAAGAAGGAAGACGATCGTTAAAATGGATAATGTTTTATTCCGCATGCGGGTTCCTCTGAAAAATTAAACTATAATGACCGGCTTCAAACGTTTTGTCAATAAGGAATAGTCAAACAAAAAATGTTTAAAGGCGCTTTTTTTCTGAGCATAAGCCAGATAGTCTCCGCGTTGACGAGCCTGCTGCTGCAGCTTTATCTCGGCCGCTCGCTCGGTCCGGAGCTGTACGGGGTCTTCGGGGTCGTCAATGCCTTTATCATGATAAACGAGATGATACTGATGAGGGGGATATATGATACGCTCTCGCGGTTTGTCGCTGAGAAGGAAGAAGCCGCCGGCGCGATCGTAAGCGCTATGCTCAAGACAGCGGCGATCACGGGTTTTACCCTCTGCGGCCTTTACTTTTTGTTCTCGGCCCGGCTCGCTTCCCTTATGAACGACCCTGAGCTTTCAGTCTATATAAAGCTTTCCGCCTTCACCATCCCGTTTTCCCTGCTGTCAACCGTTTACCTCGGCGCCTTTAACGGGCTCAGGAGATTCGCAAGGCAGGCGCTGATTTTCATAGTCTTCTGTGTCGCGAGGCTTTTTGTCGTGATTATGCTCGTGTACTTCGGATTCGCCGTAAAAGGAGTGATCATAGGCCTGCTGATAACCGACGTATTAAGACTCTCGATGGCCAGGGGACTTTACAGACCTGAAGGCGCTATCCAGGATTTTCAAGCCGGAAAATTGGCCCGCTTCGCCCTGCAGCTTATAGTCATTTCGATCTTTTCCGCTCTCGTGATGTACGTCGACCTCTTGGCAGTAAAGGCCGTTATTCAGAAAAACCTCGAAACCGGCCTGTACGCGTCCGCAGTGACGATCTCGAGGATACCGACCTTCCTGATAATCCCCGTTACGATAGCGGTGATCCCGATACTCACCAAAGCCATCTCCGAAGGCGACGCCGCGTTCATTGAAAACCGGGTCAGACAAGCCCTGAGACTGCTCCTGATGATCATACTCCCCGTATCGCTTATCTTCATCGCTACAAGCGAGAGCTGCATCTCGCTTCTTTACGGCGGCAAATACGCGCAGGCCTCAGGTCCGCTCAAGATATTGTTGGCGGGAGGGATTTTCCTTTCTGTAAAAGCCCTTATGTACAGTGTGATCATAGCCGCCGGGCATCCCCGGTTTTTGATATCCATAGGCATGTTTTCCCTGATTTCCGAGATTGCGCTTCTCTTATTGCTCATCGGCAGATGGGGTCTTTCAGGCGCCGCTGCGGCCAGCACCATAACCCATTTCCTCGGGTTCATCATATCCTATGCCTATGTGGCGAGAAGGTTCATGACCGAGGCAATGCCGATGTCTTTTGTCCGGATCACATCTGCATCACTTCTGGCGTATTTCGCAGCCCTGGCATATTCGCCAAAGGGCATTATATTGCTCATTTTCTACTCCATTCTTATAGCCCTTTTTGTTTTCCTCCTGATTATTATGAAAGAAATCGATATTGAAACAGTCAGGATAAGATCCAAAGAAATATGGGGACAGTTCAGAGATCGCCTCTCCAGCCAGAGCAATCTCATTTAACCGTCCTTTTAATCAGAAGCTCTCTAATGAAAAAACATTACCTCATAATCTCCTGTTTATTTTTGGTCCTGGCAGGCTCCTATCTGTTTGGAATGCTAAAGGTAGCAGGGGCGCCGGGCTTTCCGCTGGATGACAGCTGGATACACCTCCAGTTTGCAAAAAACCTGATAACGGGAAACGGTTTCTCATACAATGCCGATATCCCCGTCAATGGTTCAACCAGCCCCCTCTGGACCCTTCTTCTGGCCGGCGCCTGGGGCATTATACCGAGCTATTTTGCCGCCGCTGTCGTTTTAGGCGTGTTGTTTTCCGTCCTTACATGTATCTATTCCTATAAGATCGCCCAGACCATAACTAAAGAAAATAATTATCCCCTTCTTGCAGGGATGCTGGTTGCCGTGACCCCGCCCCTTGCGTGGGCGGCGCTTTCCGGGATGGAACCGCCGTTGTATGCTTTCCTCGCTCTTGCGGGCATTTATTTTCATATAACATTCAGGGGAAAAAGCGACTGGAGACAGTACGCGGCTACCTCTACATTTGCGCTGACCGCTGTCGCAAGGCCGGAGTGCCTGATATTGTTCCCGATAGCGGTAATTGACAATTTCATTACCCGGAGACTCGTTGATGACGGAAATAAACGCGAGCTCATTAAAAAAAGCCTGCTACATGCTGCCGTTTTCCTGATAATCCTGATACCCTACGCGGTATTCAATTACACCCTGTCGGGAAGCCCTGTGCCGACGTCTTTTTCAGCCAAGGTAGGCAACAGGGGGATAGTCGATCTGATCGCCCACGGGAATATCAGGAACCTCACGATTATTGTTTACTACGTCTTTCAGAATTATCACGACCTGATTAAATCATGTGTGGAAAATAATTTTATCCTGTCCCTCTTTTTTATCATCGGGTTCATAGCGCTCCTGTTCGCGCCTTTCAGGGAAGGTTCCTCACACAGGTCGTTTATTCTGCCGTTGGTGCTTATACTACAACCTCTGGCAATGGCGGTAGTTACCCCCTTTGAGGGGATACTCATTCAAAACCAGAGATACATCACTCACTTTATGCCTCTTCTCGTTATCATTGAGCTCTACGGACTATTCACTCTCCCTGACGTTATCAGGGGTCTTTTTAAGCTTTCTTCACAAAAGAGGGGCCCGGTGTCGATTCCCGGAAGCATGTCGATAGCAGTTTTATTGCTGATATTCATAGTATCGTTTAAAGTGCAGTTTTTCGCCCGGTTCAGCGATGCGAAGCCAAAATCACTGCAATACGCATATAATGTCAAGAACATCAATGAAATGCAGGTCCGTATAGGAAAGTGGATTAATGAGAACACCGATAAAAATGCCGTAATTGCAGCAAATGATATTGGGGCCATAGCCTTCTTCGGCAACAGGCGTATTATAGACACTGTCGGCCTTGTTACCCCGGAGATAATCCCCTACCTGCGTAAAGGGCCTGACAGGCAGAAGGGGCTGCTGGAATATCTCGAGCTTAAGCGCCCTGACTATCTCGTAATTTTTCCGAACTGGTATCCCATGATTGCGGCAAGGAGCGATTTATTTGAGAAGGTATACTCGGTCAGACTCAAAGACAATATCACAGCCGGCGGACGGGAAATGGTCGTGTACAGGACCATCCGGGCCGGCAGCTTTCAAAATAAACCTTAAATCATGAAGCACAGGATGCAGATAACTATTAAAGGGATTGTGCAAGGCGTGGGTTTCAGACCGTTCATTTATAATCTTGCCAGGAGGCTCAACCTTTCCGGTTACGTGCTCAACAATACTACCGGCGTATCCATCGAGGTAGAAGGCGAGGGCCCCGACATAAAGGAATTCCTCGATAGCGTGAAGACCCAGCCGCCTCCGCAAGCGGATATCTTTGAAATAAAGAGTGACCACGCCGATCCGATAGGGTATGAGAATTTTGAGATCAGGGAGAGCGAGGACGTTGAGGAGAAGTTCGTTCCTATATCGCCTGAGCTTGCGACCTGCAAAGAGTGCGTCTCCGAATTGTTCGATCCGAAAGACAGGCGGCACCGGTATCCTTTTATAAACTGCACCAACTGCGGCCCGAGGTTCACCATTGTAAAGGACATTCCTTATGACAGGAAATTTACGACCATGTCGGTCTTCCCTATGTGCGAAAAATGCAATGCTGAATACCATGATCCGGCAGACAGGAGATTCCATGCGCAGCCTAACGCCTGTCCCGTGTGCGGGCCGAGGCTTTTTCTGCTTGACAGCGAGAGAAAAGAGCTTCCCGTTGAAGACGTGATATCCGGGGCGTGCAGGCTTTTAAAGGAAGGCAAGATCATCGCAGTCAAAGGTCTCGGAGGCTATCACCTCGCCTGCGACGCGCAGAACAGGGACGCGGTAGCGAGACTGAGGGCCAGGAAGTTCAGGGAGTATAAACCCTTTGCTATTATGGTAAAGGACCTTAAGACCGCAAAAGAAATTTGCTTTGTGAATGAAAAAGAAGAGCAGCTTCTAAGCGGTGTAAAACGTCCGATAGTCCTACTTAAGAAACGGCCTGACGCCCCTGTCTCAGAGGATGTCGCGCCGGACCAGAAATACTTCGGCGTCATGCTGCCGTATACGCCGCTTCACCATCTGCTGCTTGCGGAGTCCGGGCTTATACTCGTCATGACGAGCGCCAACATAAGCTCGGAGCCGATCGTCTTTGAGGATAAAGACGCGTTTGACAGGCTGAAAGACATAACCGATTATTACGTCATCCATAATAGGGAGATACACATAAGGACGGACGATTCCGTGAGCAGGGTAGAGCGCGGAAAAGACGTCGTGCTGAGAAGGTCCAGGGGGTATGCCCCGCATCCCCTGTTGATGAAGCATTCATTCACCGAGCAAATACTCGCATGCGGCGCGGAACTAAAAAACACATTTTGCCTCACAAGGGGCAATTACGCATTTCTCAGTCATCATATCGGGGACCTCGAAAACCTGGAGACGCTCTCGTCGTTTGAAAGCGGCATTGAGCATTTCAAGAGGATCTTCAATATAGAGCCTGCCGTTATCGCATATGACCTGCATCCCGAATATCTTTCCACAAAGTATGCGCACTCTTTAAAAGAGACCGGGAAGGTCGGCGTGCAGCATCACCACGCGCATATCATAAGCTGCATGGGCGACAACGGTCTGGAGGGAGAGATAATCGGTGTGTCTTTTGACGGCACGGGTTACGGGCTTGACGGCAAGATATGGGGCGGCGAATTCCTGGTCTGCAATTACGGCGCTTTTCAGAGGGCGGCGCATTTTGAATATTTCCAGCTCAACGGCGGGGAAAAGGCGATAAAAGAGCCGTGGAGGATAGCGGCTTCGTTACTGTATAAAATTTACGGCGATGATATGATGGACTTAAACATTGATCTCGTGAAAACGCTCGAAAACGATAAGTGGCATATCCTTAAACAGATGATAGAGAAGGGCGTCAATTCACCTTTGACGTCGAGCGCCGGTCGAATATTTGACGCGGTGTCCGCCCTTTTAGGGATAAGAAAAGAGATCTATTATGAAGGCCAGGCCGCCATCGAGCTTGAAACGAAGGCCGACCCCGCGGATAAAGGCAGGTATGAGATCGCCTATAAAGAGCATGACGGCAAAACAGAGATCGTCCTCGTCCCTTTGATTAAAGGCATTGTCTCGGACCTTGCAAAAGGGACAGGCGTTGATACCATATCCGCAAGGTTTCACAACACGATGGCGGGCATTGTTTTAGATGTATGCCTGAAGCTTAAAAAACATACTGGGACCGACAGGGTGGCTTTGAGCGGCGGGGTGTTCCAGAATTCGCTGCTTATGGAGAAGACGTGTAAGCTCCTTGATGAAAACGGCTTCAAGGTTTATACGCACCGCAGGGTACCGACGAATGACGGAGGCCTGTCGCTGGGGCAGGCGATCATTGCGAATGAACGGATAAAAGCGGGGAAGGTTTGAGATGCTTAATTGCAGTATCGGCATAATGGCTTATAATGAAGAAGCCAATATCGGCAATCTGCTTGAGGCCCTGCTTATTCAAAAAACCCATATCTGCCCGATAAAGGAGATATACGTTGTTGCAAGCGGCTGTGAAGACGGCACCGAGGATATCGTCAGGGATTACTCAAAGAAAGACGGCAGGATAAAGCTCCTGGTCCAGGAGAACAGGGAAGGAAAGGCGTCCGCCGTAAATCTTTTCCTCTCTGTTGCTCAAGGTGAAATAATCATGCTTGAAAGCGCCGATACCATTCCCGCGCCGGGGACAATCGAAAAAATGGCGGCCCCGTTCTTTGACCCTTCCGTAGGCATGACGGGAGGACGGCCCGTGCCGGTTGACAGTCCCGATAATTTCCTGGGCTTTACCGTCAATCTCCTCTGGAGGCTTCATCACATGATCTCACTTGAGCATCCGAAGATGGGCGAACTGATCGCGTTCAGAAACGTTGTTAAAGAGATCCCTGTCGACACGGCTGTGGATGAAGCGAGCATCGAGGCAATTGTTACGGACGCAGGCTTTAGAATAAAATATGCGGAGGACGCCGTGGTCTACAATAAAGGCCCTGAAAACATAAGAGAGTTCATAAAACAGAGACGCAGGATCGCCGCCGGGCATATATATGTCGGCAAGACCCAGCATCATTCCGTCTCGACAACTTCCGTAACGCATATATTGAAACCGCTTTTAAGGGATTTAAAGTGGTCGATGAAAGATATCCTCTGGACTTCCGGGGCGGTCCTCCTGGAGGCGTGGGGCAGGTTTTTAGGCTTTTATGATTTTCACGTCAGAAAGAGAAATCCCTTCATATGGGACATCTCAACGTCCACAAAGAAGTTGAAGGGAACGATAAATTGAAAGAAGCAAGATTGAAATTTCTCCGCTTTCACTGCCTGGACCGGCATCACTGCGCGGTCCAGTATCACCACCTGGTAGATGGAATTATAAAAAGGTTTGAAGCCGCCAACCCTCATGTTAAGATCGAATCGACCATCATGAGGAACTGGTATCAGCTTATGCATATACTGAACAAGAAGCTCCATACCGACGAAACGCCGGATATATTCCATACCTGCGGCGGCGGCATACTCGAGGAGCTCTCCGATGCGGGTTTGGTATACGACCTTACACATGAGCTGGACGGCGGCTGGCGGAAGGACTTTGTGCCTGCCTCTCTTCAGCCGCTGAGGTTTCACGGGAAAGATTTCGCAATTCCCCTTGAGCAGGGCTGCATATTCGTCTGGTACAACAAGAAGATATTTAAAGCTTTCGGTTTTTCAGTTCCGAAGACTTTCGATGACCTTCTTTACATTTGCAGGGAGCTTGCAAAGAAAGGCATCGTGCCTTTTACGGTCGGCAACGGCGAGAGATGGCCCGGCGCCTTTTTCTTCTCACACCTGTTTCACAGGATCGGCGGGGAAGAAGTGTTTGTCAGCGACTTCACGAAAGCCTCCAATTACGATCATATTAGAAACAGCTTTATTGCGGCGGCGTCAAAGCTGCTTGAGCTTGTAGACGCAGGCGCATTCCACAAAGACTGCAACACCATGGATTATTATCAGCAGCGCATGATGCTTGTCGAAGGCAAGGCCGCCATGCAGATAAACGGCAATCGCCTTCTGAATTATTTATTGGCTGAAGGGCCAGCTATAATTGACAGTCTCGACATATTTTCATTCCCGCTCGTGGACGGCGGCAGAGGGAAGACCACAACCCTCTTCGGCGGCTCTCTTGCAACTTATGCCGTATCGGAGAAATCGGGGCATAAGCGGGAAGCGGTCCAATTTTTAAAATGTTTGACGGACCGGCAGGCTGCAAGGGACGTCATCTTTAACATGGGCGACATACCGGCTTTGACCCACGTTCCTTTCAGCGAATATCCGTCCGCGGTTCATGCGCGGATGGCGGAGGAATTGAGTATGGCCGAGAATCTTCAGGTGCATTATTTCAAATACCTTCCGCCTCATGCAGCCGGAGTTTATCTGAACATAGTGGCCAAGCTTTTTGAAAAAGAGATCACGCCTGAAGAGGCCTTTAAGACGGTTGAGCAGGCGCTTGCCGCCAGGACAGGAAATAACGTGAACAAATCAGGAGGCATTGAAATATGAAAAAAGACAAAATAACCCTCGCACACGGAGGCGGCGGGCAGATCGCGAACGAGCTGATAGAGGGGCTTTTCCTCCCCATCCTCGGCAATCCTATATTGAACAAGCTGAACGACCAGGGGGTCTTTGAAATAAACTCCACGAGGTTCGCCTTCACTACGGATTCATACGTCATCAATCCGATCTTCTTCCCCGGCGGCGATATCGGGGAGCTTGCCGTTTACGGGACGGTGAATGACCTTTCAATGGGCGGCGCAAGACCTCTTTACCTCAGTGTCGGCTTGATAATAGAGGAAGGCTTTCCAATGGATGATCTGACGAGGATAATGAATTCCATAAAAAAGGCCGCAAAGGAATCGGACGTCCAGATCATTGCAGGAGATACAAAGGTAGTAAATAAGGGCGGCGTTGACGGCATATTCATAAACACGGCCGGAGTGGGCGTCATTGAATATAACCATAATATCTCCGCCGACAACCTGCAGGCAGGCGATAAAATAATCCTCAGCGGTTACCTCGCCGACCACGGCATCGCCATAATGGCAAAGAGGGAAGGGCTTATCTTTAATAACACGATATTGAGCGACAGCGCCCCTTTAAATAATATCGTTTCGGAGATGCTCAAGACCGGCGCGGAGATACACGCCATGAGAGACCCCACCCGGGGCGGCTTGTCCTCTACGCTGAATGAATTTGCAAAGAAGTCCGGCGTCGGCATCGTTATTGAAGAAGCTAAGATACCCATCAGGGAAGAAGTGAGCGAGGCGTGCGAGATACTCGGCCTTAATCCGCTCTATGTCGCCAATGAAGGGAAGCTGGTGGCCGTGGTCAAAAGGGACGGCGCGGACGTTATTCTCGAAGCCATGAGAAAAAGCAGGTTCGGCGAAATGGCCGCCCTCATCGGCGAAGTCACGGATTCGCACAAGGGGAAGGTTTTTATGAAGACCGTTACAGGCGCCACAAAGATTGTCGACATGTCCGTCGGAGACCAGCTTCCGAGGATCTGTTGAGCGTATTTAGATGATCGAATTAATCCCCCGCATCCCCCTCTTTAAACTCTTCAGAAGCTTCGGCGTGCCGGGAATGCTGCCCGTAAGCCTGACGGTCAGTGTTACGGGCAGGTGTAATTCCCGGTGTATGACCTGTAATATCTACAATAAAAAGACCGGGGAATTATCTCTTGAGGAGTATGAGAAAATATTCAGCTCCATCGGCAAGGCGCCGTACTGGATAACGTTCAGCGGGGGCGAGCCGTTCTTGCGTGAAGATATCGCGGAGATATGCAAGAGCGCTTATAAGAATTGCGGGCCGAAGATCATCAACATCCCCACAAACGGGCTGCTTTCCGACAGGATCGAGAAAGGGGTAAGGGCAATACTTGACGGTTGTCCCGGTTCGAGCCTGATCATTAATCTCTCAATTGACGGAATCGGTGAAAGACACGATGAAATACGCGGGGTAAAAGGGTGTTTTGAGAGAGCGATGAGCACATATGAAAGGCTGAAATCGATCAAACATAAAAATTTGACGGTCGGCATACACACCGTCATATCCAGATATAATGCAAAGGAGATACCGTCGCTTTACAAGCGGATTAAAGAGCTGAAGCCGGATTCCTATATTACCGAGATAGCCGAGGAGCGCGTAGAGCTCGGCACCATCGGCGCCGGCATTACGCCTTCTTTGCGGGATTATTCCGCCGCCGTTGACTTTCTCTCAAACGAAATGAAAGACTGGGATATGAAAGGGCTTGCGAGGATAACAAGGGCGTTCCGTATGAGATATTATCAGACCGTAAAGAAGATATTGAAAGACAATAAAGAGGTCATCCCCTGTTTTGCGGCTTTCGCTTCCTGCCAGATAACTCCCGAAGGCGACGTTTGGGCGTGCTGTATAAAGGCGGAGAATATGGGGGCGCTGCGCGATGCGGGTTATGATTTTAGAAAGACATGGTTTTCGGATAAAGCGAAGGAGGTAAGGAATTCCATCCGGCAAGGTAAATGCTTTTGTCCGCTTGCCAACGCCAGTTACACGAATATGCTGTTTACCCCGCAATATCTTTTCTTCGGAAGAAATTCAAGGTGAATATATTGGTTACAGGGGGCACAGGGTTTATCGGCAGCAACCTTGTGCACAGGCTCACGGCGGACAGCCATAGAGTAATTGTCCCTGTAAGAAAGCAGAGCAGCACAAAATGGCTTTCCCCCTCTAACGTAGAGATAATTGAAACCGATCTGTCCGAACATGAGAAAGTAAAAGGGCTTTTAAAAGGAGTTGACGTCGTTTTTCACCTTGCCTCCATCAGAGGGAGCGGATGGTCCTATCCGGAGGAACAGATATTAAACACGAACATAAGAATAACGGAGAATTTGCTTGAGGCATCCGCCGGCATTAACAGACATTTTATTTACATCAGCTCGGTAGGTGTTCACGGTTATTTAAACGGACGGACAGCAGATGAAAATTTTCCATATAACCCTTCGACAAGATACGGGATGACAAAGTGCGAATCGGAAAAACTGGTAAAGAAATATCATGAAGAAAAGGGACTGAAGACAACCATAATCCGTCCTGTTATAACGTACGGTCCGAAGGATACGTGGGGAATGGTCCCTAAATTGATAGGGCTCATAAATTCAAGGAAATACCTTACCGTAGGGAGCGGTGAAAACAGGGTGCATCTTATTTATATAGACGACCTGATTGACGGGATGCTGTTCGCAATGAATAAACCCGACAGTTACGGGGAGACCTTTATCCTTGCGGGTGAACGACCTATAACTATAAACGGGTTAGTCGACATAATAGAAAAGACATTAAAAGCGTCCGTATCCGGCGTGCATGTGCCTTTATGGTTTGCCCGGACAATTGCCGTTATCATGGAAACCGCGTACAAAGCTTTGTTGAAAGGTAAAGAGCCTGTCATCACAAGGGACAAGATCAACATCATGACGGTGGACAGGGCTTACGCTATAACAAAGGCAAAGAGCCTGCTCGGGTTTTCCCCGTCAACGGACTATGAAAAAGGACTGAGCATGACCATACGATGGCTGAAAGAAAATAAACTGATATAATCTTGTTAGAGAGAACTGAAATGAAATCAATGATAATACTCCCTACATATAATGAAAGGGAAAATATTGAAAAGCTCGTCCCCGGGATACTGGACCTGAAGCGGGATTTTTATATAACTATAGTAGACGACAATTCTCCTGACGGCACCGGTGAAGCGGCGGACAGGCTTGCGGCTTCCCATCCGGGGATTCATGTCATTCACAGACCGGAAAAATCGGGATTAGGCACTGCTTATCTGGAGGGCTTCAGGTATGCCCTAAGTAAGAATATGGATTATATTTTCGAGATGGATGCCGATCTTTCACATCACCCTAAGTACCTCATTGATATGCTTGACGCAATCAGGGATGCGGACCTCGTAATAGGCAGCAGATATTATGAAGGAGTGAGGGTTGACGGCTGGCGTTTCAGAAGGTTGCTTCTGAGTAAATTCGCCAACATGTACGCATCATACATGATCCTCCTTCCCGTGTGGGATTTTACCAGTGGGTTCAGATGCTTTCGTCGTGAGGTACTTGAGAAACTGGACCTCACGAGTATCCGTTCGGACGGATATTCATTCCAGATTGAAGTTGCGGCATATGCATACAGGCTCGGGTTCAGAATAAAGGAAATACCTATTATCTTCTATGGAAGGGTGTCGGGTGATTCAAAGATGTCCGGACGCATTGTGTGGGAAGCATTCTGGACCGTGATCAGATTAAGATCTCCTTTGATTGAAATAATCAAACATCTCAGGTTTTTCTTTAAAGATTATAGTGAATTTGTAAGAGAAGGAAAAGGAAGTTGAAACTTATATAGGCCCGCTCTTTCTCTAAAAAAAACTGGTAAGGGAATTTCCTTACCAGCTTTTTTTAGTTGTACAACTAAATGGTATTACTCTTCAGTCGTGCTCTCTGAGCTGTTCTCCTTAACTTCAGGATGAGCCTCGATTTCAATGCACGGATTTTTTGCAGTTCCGCAGCAGTTTTCTGCTACAACCGGATGAAGTTCAACTTCAATACACGGATTTTTTGCAGTTCCGCAGCAGTTTTCTGCTACAACCGGATGGAGTTCAACTTCTATACACGGATTTTTTGCTGTTCCACAACACATAATATTTCCTCCTTTCTGTGGGAATTCCACGAATAATGTATAAGTTTTATGATTAAAGAGCAAATATTATGCCATCGTCGGTTAATTATTTTAACCTATTGAAATAATGTGTTAAAATAAATATTGTTATTTTAAGCAACGCTCTGTAAATTATAAAAATTGTAAAAAAAAGCGACAAACTCTAATGAGTTACTAATTTTATGTAAGATGTACCGACATTCTTAATTAAATGACGCGTATAACTGTCAGCTTATTCGACACAATAAATAAAAACGCGATAAAACAGGGAGTTATCAGAGGCAGGGAAGCCGCTATGGCTTCCCTGCTTTTTGCTAATTATAAGTCTATCTGATTTTTTGTATGTATCTTCTTGCAGCCAGAAGCGTCCCTCCCGTAATAAAGAGTAAACAACTGACAGGCTCAGGCGCAACCGGAGGCGCGACATCGCCGTCACGGACAGCCCATGCATAACGGTCTGTGGTCTTGGCGCTGAGGTCTTGTGTGCCGTATTTGAAATTAAACCTCCACGCCTGAGATAAATCCGAATCACTTTCCGTCCCGGACCAGTATATGGAAGGTTTTACGTTTACAAATAGCCCGGGAGACGCGGAAGTTATGGTTTCAGTATAAAAAAGATGTCCCATCTCGCTTCCGGAGCAGTCATTTCCTGAACAGGTGTCGGATGCGGGGAGTCTCCAGTCGTCGAAACCCTGAAAAACGAGGTTTGACGCCCAGGAATTTGCCTCATCCCATGTCAGGGTAAGCGTGGAATAATTTGCGTCCTGCAGCCAGGTGAGATTTAAACCGTCATCGTATATGAGCCCGTTTCCCCTGTCGATAAGTCCCGCGTGCGCGGGTGAGATCAGCGTCAATAACAACATAGTCGCCGCGGTGAAGAAAAAAGTTTTTTGCATCTGGTTTCCCCTGCCTTTCTGTCAAATTGAGTTTGGAATCAATGTGCTTGTTATTTGTTTTTGATGAAGAATTACGGCTGTGAACGGTTTCTGGTTTCCATGTCCCCTCCATTTTTTCAAATTTTCTTGACAACGCGCTGATGGAACGTTGTTAAGAAAATTTGTGTGTTAAAGTTTATTGCAGGTCCGGAAGTTAATGACAGCCCATTTTTATTTTCATAGAATGTCCCCTTGAAACTTGCTTTTCAGCACGAGTGCTTGCAATTGTTATGCCATATTTTGCAGGAATTACAGAACATGCCGGAATAAATCACAATTTATTTTTTTTAAATAAAAAAAATATATATAAAACAATTCCCGGCACTGTGACTTTGGTGTGCAACCTTTTGTCATGTCACATTAATATGTTATTATATAAAGCGTTTTAGCAGGGAATCGCCGGTTATCCGTCCAGGTAAAATTCCCTTGACTTGAGCGGCCTTCAGAGAGAGAATAAAATATGTCATTTACTGTCAATATCGCTTCAGAAGAAAAGGAATTAAAAGAGATTTTCAGGTTAAGATACAAGGTATATTGCCTGGAATGGGGTTTTGAGAAAATCTGTAATCATTCCGATGGAATATTAACGGACAACTATGACAAACATTCTCTTCATTTTGCTGCAAGAGACCTTTCACAGAAGCTTGTCGGGGCCCTGAGTTTGATATTGCCTTCGGAAGAAGGCTTTCCTGTTGAGAAATACTGTGAGCTCGATATCGACAACAATGAAATACCTCGCGGGCAAATAGCGGAAATCTCAAAGCTCGTAGTGCACAGGGATTACAGGAGAAGGACGGAAGATAAGTATATCTACGGCCCCGACGAGGAGCGGAGGAGCATCGGCAGTTTTGCTTTCGACAATTATTCTTACAACAGGCGGTTCGAGGACAAGCCGAAATACAAGCAGGGGACACAGCGCCCCGGCATGTCTCTTGTCGAGAAGAGGAAACGGCATGAAATTATTATCAGCCTGTATAAGGCCTTATATATTGAAAGCAGGCGGAGGCAGATGACTCACTGGTACGCGATCATGACAAAGGGGATTGTGACCCTGCTCGAAAAATTCGGGGTGCAGTTTAAGGCAATCGGCGATCCTGTTGATTATCACGGAATACGCACGCCGTATCTGGGGGAACTGCGAAAGATGGAAGAGGAGATGTCAAACAGGGACCCGGAGCTGTATAAAGAATTTATCAACGGGTTGCAGGACACGCGTTGAATTGTCGGTTTCAGCGCCTCGTGTCCCGGCGGGTAATATATTCCGGTTAAGGTTTTGCCTGGGAGGGGATTAAGGTTATGGCAAACAAGTTCAGTTTTACTGCCGATAAGGATTTAGTAATAAAAATTAATGCTTCATGCGGGAAAGAAGCATGCAACAATATTGCTGTAAGCATTGAAGGCAGGAAGGTCCGGGAGATTTTCCCCTTTCTGGAGAAAAAGATAGAACTTGTCTTTAAGGACGGCAGGGTGAGGCATATAACAGGATACAAACATACCTGCGTTATGGGCTCAACTCTTTCTTCCGACGTGGAGCTTGCCCCGGTAAAAGGCAGGAAAGGGGAAGTTAAGGAAGTTACAGTAGCGCTCGATAATTTTTTACTCGAATGTCCTCTGAACAGGAAGCTCTCCTATTCCGATGAAAAGATGATCGAAATAGGCAAAACGGCATCATCCCTTGCCCATGGGGTAAGGAACCCCCTTAATGCCATAAAGGGCGCTGTTGTTTATCTGCGCGAAAAATACGGACATGAAGCAACGCTGCTGGAATTCAGCACGATTATCAACGATGAAATAAACAAACTCGATAACTTTATCTCTAATTTTCTGAGCGCCGCGAAAGGTGAGATGAAACCCGCTCCCGTCCTGCTTGACGACATCCTGAAAAGGATTACCGCCATGATCAGGCCCCGCGCCGAGATGCAGAAGATAAACATTACACAGGACCTTTCCAGCCTGCCGCATATAGACGCGGACTATTTCCAGATCGAACAGGCGCTGTTTAATGTCGTCAACAACGCGGTAGAGGCGATGCCGGAAGGCGGCGTCCTTGAGATCAGGACATCGCTTAAATGGGAGAAAGACAGGGATTACGCTGTAATAAAAATATCAGATACCGGGGAGGGTATTCCGCGAGAGAAGCTGCGGAGGCTCGGCGAAATTCGCGGCGGGACCGGTAAGAACGACAGGGGGTTTGGTATTTTTATATCACGTGAGATCATAAAATCTCACAACGGGAAACTGTTATGGGAAAGCATAAGCGGCAAGGGGACCACCTTTAAAATCTACCTGCCGTTCAGTGCTAAAAGACAGGCATAAATTATTTGTCCGTCCGCCTGAGCGGGCTAACTTCGGCAACCTGGGGAGAAGGAAAGATGGACTCCGGAGACAAAGGGAACATTCTTCTGGTGGATGATGAACCGAACGCCTTAAAAGTCCTGTCCGCCATACTCAGGGAAGCGTCATACAAAACATATCAGGCGGATTGTTTTGATAAGGCCGTAGAAATAGTTTCGCTTGAGGACATTGATGCGGTTATTACCGACTTGAAGATGCCGGGGAAAGACGGACTGCATCTGTTCCACCGCCTGAAAGCAAATAACCCTGACATACCTGTTATTTTTCTTACGGCATACGGGACTGTCGATTCCGCCGTTACCGCGATGACCGAAGGGGCTTTTTTCTATTTTATTAAACCGCCGGATTACGTAAAGCTGAAGGCGGTCCTGTCCAGGGCGGTTGAACAAAAAAGACTCAGGAGCGAGGTTGCGGACCTGAGAAGCCGCATCGAATCGACTTACGGATTTTCAAGCATAATCGGGAAAAGCCCGGGTATGGAAAGTATCTTCAGGACGGTAGAGTCGATCAAGGATTCCTCGACAAATGTCCTGATAACCGGAGAAACGGGCACGGGCAAGGAGCTGCTCGCAAGAGCGATCCATTACACCAGTCACAGGCATTACAGGCCGTTTGTTGCCGTAAACTGCGCCGCGCTGCCCCACGAGCTCCTTGAGGCGGAATGTTTCGGTTATGAGAGAGGCGCTTTTACAGGCGCGGTCTCAAGGAGAGTAGGGAAATTCGAAGAGGCGGACACCGGCACACTGTTCCTTGATGAAATCGGGGAGCTGGGCCTTCCCCTCCAGGCAAAACTGCTTCGGGCCATCCAGGAAAAGGAGATTGAACGCATCGGCGGGAACAGGAAAATAAAGATAGATGTGAGGTTGCTTGCGTCAACAAACCGCGACCTGTCGAGAGAGATAAGGTCTGAAAATTTCAGAACGGACCTTTACTACCGTCTGAATGTAGTGCAGATTAAACTGCCGCCCTTAAGGGACAGGAGAACCGACATCCCACTGCTCGTTACCCACTTTATCGATAAATTCGCCAACCGTGAAAACAAGCGCGTGACGTCGGTTTCACCCGAGGTAATGCGCGTATTTCTGCAGCATGACTGGCCCGGGAACATAAGAGAACTTGGGAATGTTATAGAGAGGGCGGTTGTCCTTGTAAAGGGAGATGTTATAGGGCTTAGAGACATCCCGGCCGAGATCAGGAAAGAGGCAAAGGTCAGCGGTCAGGCCCCTGAAAAACTCAAGCCGTTGAAAGAGATCGAGCTTGAGATGATAAATCAGGCGCTCAACACATTTCGCGGCAATAAGTCAAAGGCCGCAAGGGCCCTCGGAATAACCAGAAAAGCTCTTTATAAGAGACTTGAAAATGTAAAATAACCTGTAAATTCTGTATCCAAATTACACATAATTTAAAACTTCATGATAATAAATCATTTTTTGTCTATCTAAAATAAAGTTGTTCCCTCCGGATACAAATTTCTTTGTCTGCCCCCGGTTTAAAAACTAACGGAAAAAGGCAGAACGCTTTTAACATGGTACACGGAATAAATAAATAATTCGGGAAGTTTACTGCTTGCCGGGCGGTCCAATAATATTGTTTGAAGCAGATTATTGTGTCTGGTATTAATATTGCGTATTATAAGGCTCGATCTCAAATATCCTGTTGATCTAAGACATGGCTGATTCAAAGAAAATTCTGATTATAGAAGAAGACGGCTTTTCAAAAATATGCTCCGCTATTCTGCGTGAAGAGGGGTATCAGACAAGTCTTGCCGTTTCCGTGAAAGAAGCCGTCCGGATCGCTTCGAATAACGGGATATCCCTGATCGTTTCAGGCTATTCATTTGTGGATTCACTCCTGAAATCAAGAATTATCCAGGAGGTGCCGACTATAGTGCTGTCTGATGAACTGAACAATGAGCTTATTGAAACCATGAAATGCATCAGGAATTCGGTTTGTTTATTAAGACCCATTGATTATGAGAGGTTCAAATACATAGTGCGCGGGGTACTGAACGGTTACCTTAACCTGTCAGGAGGGAATATCATTGCGTAGGATAACAGCCTTTATTTTTTTATTTTTTGTCCTGGCTGCAGGGTGCAATAAAGACCTGAGCAAACAGCAATATTACGACAAAGGCGTAAAGTTCCTTGAAAGCGGAAACGCCAACGGGGCAATTATTGCTTTCAAGAAGGCGATTGAGAATGACCAGAATTACTTTGAAGCAAGGTACAAGCTCGGCCTGGCGTATCTGGCCCAGGGCAAATTTGAATCCGCTGAAAAAGAATTGCTTAAGGTAAGCAAATTAAATCCGTCATATAATGACACTCATATCGCTCTCGCAAAGGCATACATGGGTTTATCCGAACTGAATAACGCCGTCACGGAGATCGACAGGTATCTAAGTAAAATCAGCAATAATGATGAGGCATACGAGGTTGCCGCTTCAATATATGTTGCCAAGAGGGATTATTTCAAGGCAGAAGAATACCTGGGAAAATCCCTGATGATTTCCCCGCAGCGGTTATCTTCAAAGATTATGCTTTCAGATATTTATTTACTGGAAGGAAAAACCGCGCAGTCGGAGACCCTTATAAAGGAAGTTCTTGATAAGGACACTAACAATAAAAAAGCCTTGTACGTTTTTTCGAGGATACAACAGAAGCAGGGGAAAAATGACGATTTGATAAGTACATACCGGAAGATACTCGATATAGACCCGAAAGACATCAACGCGCAATTGGAATTAGGCCTGGTTTATATTCAGACCATGAAGCTGGAAAAGGCCAGGAAACTGGCCGGTGAAATGCAGAAGGCATCTAATAAAAGGCATGAAGGCTCATATCTAATGGGTCTGGTGTACTATTATGAAAGAAAAATAGACGAGGCATTGGTTTTGCTTCAGAAATCAGCGGAAAAAAAGGCTATTCCAGGGGCTTTTTACCATCTTGGACTCTGCCATCTTGAAAAAGGCGATCTGGAGCAGGCAACCAGCGCTTTTCAGAAAGTAATTGACCTGAGGCCCGATACGGTACAGCCCCGCCTGCTGCTTACTTTAACTCACCTGCGTAACGGCAGATACGAAGAAGCCGAAAGAGAAGCAAAGACAGCGCTGGATATCGACGGGGAAAATGCCTTTGCGCATAATATGCTTGGCAGCGCATATCTGGCGCTCAATAAGGGGGAACTTGCCGTTGAGGAGTTCGACAGGGCTATTGAACTCGATCCGACACTCGTTGACGCCCATATAAAGAAGGGAAATTTCAGCCTGGTGGCAGGCGATGAGCAGAAGGCTGAGAAGGAGTTCTCCGTCGCGGTTAAAATAGCTCCTGATTTGCTCGATAGCAGAATTATTCTTGCCAAGTACTATATAAAAACAAAAAAATTTATTGAAGCTATAACCACGTTAGAGGAAGGCCTTAGGGGAAACGTCAATGACGCGGTCCTTTACAATATTATCGGAGCGGCGCATATCGGGCTTCTGGATACCGGGAAGTCCCTGCAGAGCTTTGAAAAGGCTAAATCCTCCAATCCCGGTTTTCTGCTTTCCTATTTTAATTCAGCCCTGGTCTATCTGAATAAAGGCGATCAGGAAAAGGCGATTAAGGAATATGAAAAGGTCCTTGACATAAGCGACAGCAACATTACAGCCCTCCTGATGCTGGCAAGGGTTCTGGAAGCAGAAAAGAGAGACAAAGAGGCGTTGTCTTATTACTTTAAGGCAAAAAAACTGGGAAAAGTTGAAGCGTATATGGCGCTTGCGGGATATTATCAGCGAAAGAATGACAGTAAGCAGGCACTAAGCGTCCTTAAAGAGGCATTGAATATTGAACCCGACAATCTCAGGGCCGGAGACATGATGGGGGCATTATATGCCGCCGACAGGAACTATAAAGAGTCCCTTTCCGTCTACAGAGATATTAAAGATATTTCTCCCGGATTCGCCGCTGAGAGGATAGCCGGAGTCTATGCGGCCATGGGCGACTACGATAAGGCTATAACGGAGATGAGGGGGTTATTGGCGAAAAATAAAAACAGGACCGATGTCCTCCAGACAATACTTAATCTTTACATGAAGAAGAAAGATTACGTTTCCGCGGAAAGGGCGGCAAAGGAGATTATCTCGATCAAGCCGGGAAATTATTACTCGTATCATTTTCTTGCCTCGGTGTACAGAGAAGCCGGCAGGATACAGGACGCGCTCGGTGTTTTAAAGAAAGCCAGGGAACTGAGTCCGACCGGTATTGAGACAAGCATGGAGATGGGGAAAACATATTTTGCCGGCAGGGATTTCAATAAGGCCCTTGAGATTTTCCGGGAGGTCGAGAGATCTAAGCCGTTGTATGCTCCTGCATATTTTTACCAGGCCGCCGTTCTCGAAGAAACCGGCAACAGAAAGGACTCTGTTGAAAAATATAAGAAGACACTGGAGCTTTCTCCGGACTACGCCCCTGCGTTGAACAACCTTGCGTATCTGTTCGCCGAAGGCTACGGTCCGGCCGGCAAGGCGGTGGAGATGGCGCGCAGGGCCAAAGAATTAGCGCCGGCGGAAGGCAGCATAACAGATACACTGGGATGGACGCTGTATAATGCCGGCAGTTACGACGAAGCCCTGAAGTATTTTATAGAAGCTACATATTACCTTCCCGGCGATCCCGCCGTTCGTTACCATTTAGGATTGGCGTACTTGAAGAAAGGACTGAGAGACAGGGCGGAAGAGCAGATAAAGAACTCAGTCCGTCTCGGGCGCCGTTCTCCTTTTGCCGAGATTGAAATCGCGCAGAAGCTTCTGGACGACATAAAAAAACAATGAACTTTTTAAAGAATTCTTTTGCATCGAAAAACATACTGTTAATCGCGGGAGACATGTTCCTGTCTTTTGCGGCCGTCTACGGCGGCGCTTTTTTACGGTTCTCGAATAATCATGACCTCCTGATGAGAGAATATGCGTCTTTGCCTCCGAAGGCCGCGGTATTTTCAATCGCTGTCATATTAATGGTTTTCTTCACGGACCTCTATGACGCGGAACCGAATGATAAAAAAGGAATATTTTCAAGGATCGTAATCGGGAATTCATTGGCATTTGTTGCGCTTGGGACCTTTTATTATTTTATCCCTTTTGTCAAGATCGGCAGGGGTATTTTATTCCTGTCAATCTGTCTGGCTATTATAGTTCAGACGTTATGGCATATAGGCTATGCCTTGTTTCTGAAGCTGCCTGCTATGTCAAGCAAGGTGCTGATTCTCGGCGCCGGTCCTGTAGCGCTGACCATGGGAAACTTATTTGCCGGAAATAGCAGAAATAACAATGGATTAAAACTTGCCGGTTACGTGAATTGCACCGGCGAGACCATCCGTGTCCCCAGGAACAATGTAATCGGGGAAAGCGCGAGTTTGCTTGAAATCGCATTAAATGAGAGGGTGCATAAAATTATTGTTTCCCTCAGTGAAAGGAGGGGTTCCTTCCCGGTAAGAGAGCTGCTCAACTGCAAGCTGCAGGGAATTGATATTATTGAAGGGCCGTCTTTTTATGAACAGATAACGGGGAAATTGCTTATTGAGAACATGAACCCAAGCCATTTTATTTTTTCCGATGGGTTCAGAATAACCGCGCTCAGACGTTATGTTAAACGCGCGGCGGACGTTATTTTCAGCTCTGCAGGACTTATACTGTCAATCCCGCTTTTCCTGATTTTATCCATTATAATAAAACTGGATTCGAAGGGGCCTGTATTGTTCAGACAAAAGCGCGTTGGAGAGGGTGAAAGGCCTTTCATTATATATAAGTTCAGGACGATGGTAGAAGACGCTGAAAGAGACAGCGGACCGGTGTGGTCCAGTAAAGGCGACAGCCGGATTACAAGGGTTGGAAGATTTTTGAGAAAAACACGCCTTGATGAAATTCCCCAATTGTTCAACGTTTTCTCCGGGGACATGAGTTTTATAGGTCCAAGACCCGAAAGGCCTTTTTTTGTCGAGTCCCTGAAGAAACAGATCCCTTATTATTCGGAGAGGCATTGCATAAAGCCTGGCGTTACCGGATGGGCTCAGGTAAAATATCAATACGGAGATTCCATGGAAGACGCCATTGAGAAGCTGCGGTATGATCTCTATTACATAAAGTATCAATCTCTTTTGATTGATCTTCTTATTGTCCTGAGCACCGTTAAGGTTATTTTCTTCGGGCGGGGGGGAAGGTAATTTGAACGGAACTAAAGAATGTCCTTGCCCGCGCCGAAACTTAATTATACCGGAGGGAATATGAGGAAAATAATACTTACTGTAATATGTTGTATTTTCTTGTCGGCCGGCGCTTTTGCAAAGGATTATGTTATCGGCGATGGGGATTCTCTTCAGATATCCGCATGGGGGAGTCCGGAGCTGAGCGTTCTCACAAAGGTAAGGCCCGACGGAAAGATTTCAATCCCTGCAGTAGGTGAAATAAAGGCCTCGGGACTGACCCCTATGGAATTGACGGGGGTGCTCGAAAAAGAGATGACGAAAGTCGTGAAGACGCCTATAATAACGGTTATCCTGACGGATATGACAAATTACCGGATATTCGTATTTGGAAAGGGCGCGCCTGCGGGAATGAAGACGCTCACGAGAGAAACGACCCTCCTTGAGTTTCTTTCCCAGTTGGGCTCCCTGGAGAAGGCCGACCTGGAAAACGCGTATCTCATCAGGGACAGGAAGAAGATAAAGAGCGGTTTTTATCAGTTGTTTGAAAAAGGCGATTTCAGTCAGGATGTGGTCCTCGAGCCCAATGACATGCTGTTTATCCCCGACATATTCGAAAACAGGATCAGCGTGGTCGGAGAAATCAGGAAACCGACGACGTTAGATTACAGGGAAGGTCTCACTGTCATGGACATTCTTTTAACTGCCGGAGGCTTTACGGAATTTGCGAAGAAAAACGACGTGGAGATCCTGAGAAAGAAGGGAAACGGCGAGAGGACAAAAATAACTGTTAAGGCAAAGGACGTTCTGAAGGGGGAGCTGAACGAGAATATCGCGATCATGCCCGGCGACGTCGTGGTAGTGAAGGAGAGCCTTTTTTGAAAAAGCAGGGGCGGCAAAGAGCGGGCGGAGAGTTTAAGGAGAAAAAATGACGGAAGCGCCTCAAATGGATCTGAAAAAATACTGGCAGCTTATAGTCGGGCGGAGATATCTTTTTATCGCTGTATCGCTGCTCTGTCTGTCGGCGATAGTATGGGGAAGCTATTTTATTCCGAAGATGTATGAAGCGCAGTGCACGGTCCTGATTGAAAGAAACGTTATCAACAACCTTGTCAAGGATATTGCCATAACCCCGTCACTGGATGAAAGAATTAGGGTAATGTCTTATACCATGACGAGCAGAAATCTTCTCATGAAGGTGCTGAGAGAGCTTGATCTCGACGTCGACAGGGGAAAGACCGGGGCCGTGGAAGAAATCATTCAGAACTTCCAGGAGAAGACCGTAATCAAGATGGTCAATAAGGGGGCCAAAGCAGGGACCGCGGACTGGTTTTCCGTCACTTACAGGGACAGGAGCCCTAAGGTCGCAAGAGATTATATCAATACGCTGGTAAGAAGGTATATTGAGGAGAATGTATCGGCGAAAAGAGATGAGTCCTTTGAGGCCAATAAATTTCTCAGCGAGCAGAGGGAATATTTTAAAAGTAAGCTGGACGCTGTGGATGGAAAAATTATGGACTTCAGAAGGGAGAGTGACATTTATATATCCATAGACGAAAAAACTATCGTAGGCGAGATAAAAGGCGCCCAGGAAAACCTTGAGGCCATCAGGACGCAGAAAATGGAGCTGGAAGCCCGGAGGAGCGCGACCGAGAAGCAGATTCACGAAGAGAAGCCGTACGCCGTGGCGTTTACGGGAAAGAAAGGCGATTCCTTAATTTCACTCCAGAATAAACTGAACGAGCTGCTGCTGAAGTACACCGAGAATTATCCCGAAGTGATCAGACTCAAGGCGGAGATCGAGATGCTGAAGAGGCAGATGCTTGAAAGACCTCAGGATGCGGGACCAGACCAGGAAGCCGAAACCGAGATGATGACCTTAAACCCTTTCCGCCTGAAGCTGAAAGAAGAGATAGCGAAAATAGATGCCGAGGTAGCCGCCCTCTCCGCAAAGGAAAGGCGTCTGACTTCGTCAATAGAGGCGAAGAAGAAATATCTCCGGGACATCCCGATCGATAAGAAGAACCTTTCCGATCTGGAGAGAGAGAGAGAAACCTATAAGAACATCGACAACGAGCTGGTCTTCAGACTCGGTCAGAGTGAAGTCTCCAAACAGATGGAGATCCAGGATAAAACCGAGACCTTCAGAATAATCGACCCTGCGATTTTACCTACGGAACCGGTAAGTCCCAACAGGGTATTGATTATACTCATGGGGATTGTCGCAGGGATTGCCGCCGGCCTTGGAGCGGTCTTTTTGCTTGATAATATCGACAATTCGGTAAAGACGGTCGATGAGCTCAAAACGTTTTTTACCGCCCCGGTCCTTGCCGTTATCCCGCAAATTGTTACAGAAGAGGAAGCTGCCAGGAATGACAGGATGGACAGGAAAATATATGCGTTTTCCATAGCATATCTTTCAATTATCGGCATTGTTTTGATTAAGGAAGCGATAGCGCGCTTCTTTTAAGGTTAAAATATTTTTGGATATAAGAGGGAATAAATGAGCAAAATCGAAGAAGCCCTGAAAAAAGCGAACATCCTGAGAGAGTCTTACGGCAATACCGGAAACGTGAAAGCGCATATTCCATCCGACGGGGAGATCATAAAGACGGACAACCAGTACCTCGTAACCCTTACACAGCCGGGGTCCCCGGTCGCCGAGGAATACAGAAGGCTTAAGTCGATGTTAATCAGGGAAACGAAAGCGAATTTTCTGAACACTGTCATGATTACAAGCGCTGTCGAGGCGGAAGGGAAAAGCCTTACCGCGGTGAATCTCGCGCTGACGCTGTCGCAGGAGATAGACCATACAATCCTCCTTGTTGACGCGGACTTAAGGAAGCCTACGCTTCACGAGTATCTCGGAATAAGCTGTAAATACGGGCTTTCCGATTATTTGACCCGTGATATCGATCTGTCTGAAATCCTTGTGAAGACGGGCATCGGCAATCTGCTGATCATCCCTGCCGGTCATACCGTTGAAAATCCCGTTGAGCTGCTTTCTTCCGTAAGAATGAAGACGCTTATTCATGAATTGAAACACAGGTATATGGACCGGTATGTTATTATCGACACGCCGCCGATTCTGCCTTTTGCCGACGCGATTTCGTTGGGGTCGCTGGTAGACGGGGTATTGTTTATTGTTAAAGAGGGACGCATTCAGAAAAAATCTCTGGAGAACGCGGTTCATTTGATAAAGGACCTGAAAATCCTGGGAGTTGTATTTAATTATGCCCATGCGGAGAATCTTGAAGGGCATTATTCCAGGTACTATTATTACAATTACAAAAAGAAGGAGAAAAAATGAAGAAGACCGTATTCTTCTGTCTGCTGACTTTTGTTCTGGTTTCGGCTTCAACGCCTTCATTTGCAAAGATCGAGGTGGTCCCGACCCTGAGTTTAAGGGAAGAATATAACGATAATATATTTCTTACAAGAGAAAACAAGGAAGACGATTTCATAACTACGATTATCCCGGCGGTCTCATTGCGGTATTCCCCCAATAAATTGCTGGACCTGGACCTGGACTACAAATTGAACTTCAGATTCTACGGCAGCCACAACGAATTCAATGACGATAATCTCAGGGATTCTCAAAACGCTTACTTCCTGGCGCGTTCCAGGCCGCTGAATTATCTTTATATAGACGCCTCCGACACCTATAGGAGAGTGCCGGTAGACGTTAGAAGACGCTTTGCAGAGGGCAATGAGATAGTCAACGTTACCGAGAGTAATGTTTTTTTCATTTCTCCGTACATACAATACCCCGTTACGCCGAGCATTTTATCAACAATAGGATATGAATATGACAATAAGTGGTTCAACAGCGCAGAATTAAGGGATTCTGAAAGCCATGCGGCTTTTTTAACAATGGGCAAGACGTTCCAGTCAAAATTAAACGTGGACCTTAAGTACAGGTACTATAAATATCTTGCGGAACCGGCTGAAGAGCTTGATGCCGGCGTGATTAAAGACTATGACAGTCACCGTGGGTCGGTCCTGCTTGCTTATCAGGCCTCGCGGGATGTTAAGGTTGAGGGGGAAGTCGGAGAATCGAGAATTGATTTTGAGTCCGCCGAGGATTCAAAGGGCGCCTTCTGGAAAGTAGGCGTCGATTACGGTTCGGGAAGCGCGGACGGCACCTTGTTGGGATTAAGTTACGGCTCTTCATTCCGGGATTCCCCTCTTTCGGGGGTGTACAGGAGCAGAAGGGCGGAGGTGAGCTTCAGGACGGGCAGGGTCCTTGCGCTGATGATAAATCCGTATTATTCGAAGGATAAGTTCATAAGGACCGACAGGACCGACAGGATAACCGGCGTGAAGCTCAGCATATCGCGGCCGTTGACCGAGAAACTGTCGGTCTCGCTCAACGGAGATTATGAGAGACAGAAATTTTTACCCGGGCAGGAGAGTGTCGACAAATACGGCGCCGGAGGAGATCTCAATTATAAATTGAACAAATTTGTAACCACGGGGTTAGGCTACAGATACAACAACAGGGATTCGGATGACGTTGAAGGGGACTTTGACAACAACATTGTCTGGCTTCTGGCGAAGGCGGTTTTTTAGGTCTCTAAAATGTATGAAAACCATTTTTCCTTAAAGCATAAACCGTTTGATCTGGTCCCCAACCCCGATTTCCTTTTTCTAAGCAGCACGCACCAGAAAGCGATTACCTATCTTGATTACGGAATAAAAGAGAAGATAGGATTTATTTTCCTCACCGGCGAAATCGGCTGCGGAAAGACAACGATTATCCGGAACCTTATCAAGCATCTTGACGGTTCTGTCAGAATTTCGAGGATCAATAACACAAAGGTTTCCTCCGAGCAGCTGATTTCCATGGTCAACGAAGATTTCGGTCTTGATACCGAAGGAAAAAACAAGATCAGGCTGCTGAGCGAGCTTAATGAATTCCTCATCGATCAATACGCAAAAAAAAATCAGCCGATATTATTGATCGACGAGGCGCAGAACCTTACCCCTGATCTTCTGGAGGAGGTAAGGTTATTGTCGAACCTTGAAACCGACAGGGCAAAACTGCTCCAGATAATACTTGTGGGACAGCCGGAGCTGAAAAGGACGCTCATGCTGCCGGAGCTTATGCAGTTACGCCAGCGCATTAACATCAGTTATCATATAGCTCCGCTTACGCTTGATGAGACTTCCGCTTACATCAGGCACCGTTTGACCGTTGCCGGTAATCCGGACGTCATGAAATTGCAGAATGATATGCTGGAGCCTATCTACCGGTTCAGCCGGGGCATACCGAGGCTGATTAATATTATCTGTGATTTCGCGCTCCTCAGCGCGTATACGGAAGGCAGGAAAGAGGTCACCGTTGAGACGGTCAGAGAAGTCGCGGCAGACCTTGAAGCAGGCGAGCACTGGAATGATTCCCCGGCGGTTAATACGTCAGGAGGCGGCAAAACGCAGGAGGACGCCGGGTTAGGGGAAGTCGTCTTAAGACTGATGAGGCTTGAGGAAACAGTCAGAAATAACGTCTCCGAGCTTATATCGTTGTCGAACAAGATTATCCAATTGGAGAATTATGCCTCGGGTCCGATAAAAATTCCGGGAAAAAGCGGGTCTGTAAACGGCGACCTGCCGGCTGAAAACAGAAATCAACTGCATCTCCTTGAAGGCCGGATTGAGTCGGCTGCGGAAATAATCGGTCATATAAACGAAAAACTGAAGGGTCTGTAATATCAAAGACTCGCGGCAGCTTCGGGCCGGCATCATGGCAAGAGTGTCGTTGCCGGGATTTTAACCTCCGGAATTTATTAAAGACAAACGGTCTGCTAACGCTTTCTGAAACGTAAAATGTGACCGAGAAGGCGGAGCCATGCAAATTTCTTTTGTCATACTTTCATTCAATTCCTGCAGCTACCTGGAAAGGTGTTTTAATTCCATAATATCGAAGTGCCTGGAAGAGAGACTTAATTACGAAATTATCGTAATCGACAATGGTTCTGCCGATGAATCGAAATCTGTTATTAAGTCTTATGAAAAAACGCATCCTCATAACTTCGCGACCATATTCCTGCCTGAAAATACGGGCACGACATATTCGAGAAATTTAGGATTAAAGAAGGCGCGGGGCCGGTATATATGCGTGCTCGATTCCGATACTGAGCTGCTTGACGGCTCCATAAGGAATGTGCTGGGAATCCTCAATAAAGGATCGGACGTGGGGATCGTGGCTCCCCGGTTGCTTCTGGATGACGGCTCCATTCAGAATTCAGTAAAAAAATTCCCCACTCTTTTCCATAAAATCATCAAGCTGCCGAACGCTGTCTTTAAAATAAACACCCCGAACGTCGATTTTTATACGGACTTTCCTTTCAGCGCCGAGACGCCTGTTGATTCCGCCATCTCGGCATGCTGGTTTTTCAGGAGAGATATCCTCGCGGAGGTCGGGTATCTGGATGAAAAACTGTTTTATTCCCCCGAGGACCTGGAGTTCTGCATGAGGGTGCGCAAAGCCTGCAAGAGCATAATCTACTTTCCGTTTTTGAAAATATTGCATCACACCCAGCAGATATCTCATAATGACCCCTTCTCAAGGATATCGTTAAGTCATTTTATGGGACTGCTTTATTATTTCAGGAAACACGGCGGATGGTTTTCAACAAAAAACATTTATGACTGTTTCAAGCGGACGCAGCAGGATTAGAGAAAGGTCAATATGCTGAAGATTATTAATGTTGTAGGCGCGAGGCCCAATTTCATGAAAATTGCTCCCATTATTGAGGCCATAGGCAAACACAATATCGAGAGATTTTAGTTCCGGGAAAGGAGCCGATCAATGACCGTGAAGAAACTTGAAAATATTATAGCTGCAATCTGTATTGTTCTGACGGTGTCAAACTTTGCAATTGCGTCAGACAACGGACTGCCTATTGTCATTATCACGGTCGACGTTGAATCAAAGAAAATTGATGGCGTTGAATTGCCCATGCCTGAACAGGTAAACGCGATATGCATGAATAATATTTCTTGCGGATTGGGGAAAATGACGGAGCTTCTAAAGGAAAAAGGCTATCCGGCTGTTTTTTTCTTAAACGTTTATGAGTACAAGAAATACGGCGAAGAGCCGGTCATGGAGATAGCAAAATGGTTTGATGGGGCAGGGCATGACGTTCAGCTTCATATTCATCCTCAATGGGCCTATGATAAAGACCGTAATCTGACGCATCAGTACACGCTGGACGAGCAGATTAAAATCATCAGGGACGGCAAGGACCTGCTCGAAAAATGGCTGGACAAACCTGTCCTGGCCCACCGCGCCGGCGCATACGGAGCCGACGAGAATACATTGAAGGCGCTTATTGAAAACGATATTCTTTATGACAGCTCTCTTTTCATCGCTTCGGAGAATTCGAAAGTCACCGCCCTCGATTTAAAGAAAAATGTTCTCTCCATGTACGGGCCTCTCTATGAATTCCCCGTAACCGTCTATAGAAAACATGAGGAGCCCCCTTTTTTAAAAGGTCTCTTAAAACCTGTTTCGAGGGTTAGAAAATATGACGCGAACTGGTTTGCCGATGAGGCGGAGACGGAAAAGGCCGTGAGGGAAGCAATTGACATGAAACTTGATTTTATAATTCTCTTTCTTCACAGCTTCTCTTTTATTAAGCATTACACTCCCGATGGAGACAAGATAGCGGATATTGGCGCTATCCACAGATTTGAACATTTATTAAATATCATAAAAAGAGAAGAATTGAGGGTTATTACTTTCCAGGATATTAAGCCGGGCAATCTGGAGTTAAGCCGCTATTTAAACAGGCAGGATTCAATTCCCGATATTTCCGCACAAATAAACGCTGTTCAGTATTCAAGAAAACGCATGGGAATAACAGCAGCCAACTATAAAGTTTTTCTGACGGTCTTCAGTCTTATTGCAATATTTGGATTGATTGCAACAATAAAGTTCATCAAAAGGAAAAACAAAAATGCCTGACATATTGCTTCTCCATCCGCGGGTAAATGAAAGGTCCTTTGGCGGTATGCCCCCTTTGGGGCTTGCCTGGATAGCTTCTTATCTTGAGGACAAAGGATATTCGCTTGAGCTTGTAGATTTTCAGGTGGACCAGAGGTCGGTCGAGGAGGTGATAAGAAAGGCCGCTCCAGGGATTATCGGCATTTCAGGGACCTCCAATACAAGGTTTAAAAGCTTTGAACTGGCAAAGATCGCAAAAGGGATTGATGAAAAGATTTTGGTTGTATACGGCGGTTCCCATGCTACTTTTACTGCGGATGACACGTTAAAAAATCTGCCTGAGATCGATGTTGTGGTGACCGGAGAGGGCGAAGAGAGCATGAACGAGATAGCAGAATCCGTTTTGAGGAACGGGAAGAAACTCGGAGATATCCCCGGTATCTGTTACAGGGAAGACGGCAAGATTGTTCATAATCCGTATCGCCCCCGCATTGAAACACTCGAGGCGCTGCCCCTGCCGAGACGTCATCCGCAGGATATAAAACGCTATGATCTCAAAATGGATTTCCTGAACGTGCCCGGCGCGTCGGTTATGACTTCCAGGGGATGTCCTGTCAACTGTTCTTACTGCTCTGCAAGCGCCATGTTCGGAAGGACCCTGACCTTGCGGTCTGCACAAAACATCGTTGATGAAATAGAGATACTGATAAACGATTACGGGTATGAGGGGATAAAATTTTTTGACAGCACCTTGACACTCAGAAAGAGCCATATAACCTCACTATGCGATGAGATAATGAGGAGGAGGCTGAAATTTCCATGGGAATGCGAAGTGCGTGTTAATACGGTCACAAAGGATTTGCTGCATATGATGAAAACAGCCGGATGCTACTATGTGGATTTCGGCGTTGAATCGGCAAGTGAGCCGGTCTTGAAAGCTATGCACAAGGGGATATCGCTTGAACAGGTGATCAATGTCTTTAAGTGGACGAAGGAGCTCGGCATTTATACCAAGGTATTTTTCACTTTCGGTCATATCAAGGAGACACTGGAGGATTCAAAGAAAACCATTGAGTTTATAGACACCTATAATGATTACATTACTTCACCGGGGATAGGAGTGGGAATAAAGATTTACCCCGGGACGCAGGTTGAAAGGTATGCATATGAAACCGGCTGTCTTGACAAAGGTTTTTCATGGGTCCCCCCGTATCACAGTAAAGAAGCTGAATTTATGAGCGGAGAACCGAATGTGCCGCTCTTGATACAGCCCCGGATGGGTTTCAGGGAATTAAGGCAAATAAGATATCTGCTTCTTAAAAGGAGGCTGAAGGACCCTGCCGGTATATTTAAGTCTTTAAAAGACGCCTGGGACAAAGACAACATAAAAAAGCTCTGGACGATAGGGAAAGGGATGGTCCAGGCAAAATTGTCCAAATAAAATGCTTGAGTTATTATTGCCTCTCCAGCGACTTTTTAAACCGGTGTTGATCCTGCTGTTGCTGTGGAGCAGTTATCGAACGATATTTATGAGAGACAGGGCTGTGGGCCTTGTCCTTTATCTCGCGTTAGTCATTATTGTAGACAGTTTCCTGAATACAGGCATTTTTATCCCGGGCATGGAATACGGGAGCATCAGGTATTCGGAAGTGTGCGCTTTATTTCTTATCTTATATAATCCTCCCAAAAGATACTCAAAGAGGGATAATCGTTTATTTTTTAAATTGCTTTTTTTGTATTTCTTCCTCTATCTGGTTGCGGCTTTCAGAGGAATAACCATTGAAGACGGATTGAATAACTTCAGGCGGTATATCATTCCCCAGATAACTGCTTTATGGGTGGCTTACAGGGGGTTTGACAAAGATGAAGATTATGGAAGATTCCTTTTTTATTTTATGACACTCCTTATACTTATTGCCCTGTTTACATTTTGGGATGTTTTTTTCGACCGCTGGATTATGTTTAGTGAAGGCTTGAATACGCAAACATACTCAAGTGGAAGAAAAAACGGAAGATTTGGGAGCTTTTTCCTCAATCCTAATTATATGGGAGCCTTTGCGGTATTGGTATTTCCTGTTATTTTTATCAGGACCTTGCTTGAAAGAAATATTATCAAAACAGTTTTTTGCTGGACAGGAGTGCTTGCCCTGACTTTTGCTTTTGTTGAAACACAGTCAAGAGGACCTATGCTGAGCCTCCTTGTTGCGATGAGTTTCTTTATTTTTATGCCGACAAAGGGATATTCTTTTATAAAAAAGACAGCGTTTCTGATTGTTCTTGTGTTTGTTATTTATCTGTTTATGCCGGGGTTTTTTGAACATGCAATAGAGAGGTTTTCAACTATTGAATCAGAAATGGCAATGGACAAGAAATCAAGAAATACGGTTTGGGAATATACAATTGAAGTAATAAGGAATAATCCCTTATTAGGTGTTGGATTGGGAGAAATAACATATTTTAAGAGGATGATCCAGGCCGGTTTCAGGGAAGAGATGATGGCCCGGCCCCTGGATAATCCCCATAATTCCTATCTTGAAATTGCCGTTACCGCCGGGATACCCGCTCTCATATTATTTATTTCATTTAATGCCGTATTAATAAGAAAAGGGATATCAAAAATTCTTGCGTTATCAGAATCTGCTAAGGACAACTCTCTGTATTTAATGGGCTTTATTGCGGGGCTGCTTGGTTTTCTGGCCTGCCTTTTCCCCGATATGTATCTTTTTACTCAAAATGTCGCTCCTGCGTATTGGATAATATTCGGGCTTACTTATTCTATAGCCATAAAAGCAGAAGGACCTGAAGAAGCATGAAAGTATTGGTCCTGACTTCATATACGCCTCATAACGTATATCTGGTAAACAGGCTGACTTCAAAAAAAGAAATCGTCGCAAAGGTTACTGAAAATCGTCCTCTGCTGTCTTCGAACCGGCAGAAGATGGAAGTCAGGAAAAAGATGATTCAAAAATACGGGTTAATCAGGACCTTGAATAAACTTTTTTATAATAAATACAAAACTGTTTATGTTAACAGCCGGAGCGCGGACACAGTAAAGAACCTTTTATTCCCCGGAAGCCGGGAAATAAAATATACACTTGATGTGCCATCGATCGAGACAGCGAATATAAACGATAAGAAGTGTATTGACTTTGTCTCAGCATATAATCCGGACATAATCGCAGTATGTGGAACGGGCGTAATCAAGCCTGAAGTGTTTCGTTTGTCTCGCTATGGCACGATAAATATCCACTGCGGCATAACCCCTGAATACAGAAGCGCCGACCCGATCCTCTGGGCCTTGTACAATAATGAGCCGGACAAAGTGGGAGTTACGGTCCACTTTGTCGATGAAGGGATAGATACGGGAGATATTATTTATCAGAAGGCGGTAGGAGTAACAAAAGACGACAACCTGGATGCCTTGTATTGCAAATGTATAAAAACGGGGGCGGAGCTGATGATAAAGGCGATTGACGATATCGAAAGAGGCGAGGTGAAGACGTTCAGAAAGGACGCGGTCCCGGGCAGGGCTTATTATCATATGGACCTCGGGATATGGCAATATATGAATTTTCTCAGGAGATTTAAAAGACTTAAAAAGAGCTTGTGAACTGATTTTCCTTTTCATGAAAACCCTGCACAACAAATTAAGAAAAAAATATAACCACTTGAAAAGATCGTATTTGCCTTCTTCAGAGAAGCCGAAAAGATTAATTATTGATAAGGCCAAGTGGCTTAATAACGCCGACAGTCCGGTGATGCTTATGATCGACGACTTCACTAACGCATGGCACAGCAGAAACAGCGGGGGATCATGGGATATCGGAGGCGATTGGGGCGGGGGACTTGATAAAGAAGGCTCTGCTTTTTCTTTTCTCGAAGAAAATCTCCTGAAAGATTTCCCTGAAGTGAAAGTCACTTTCTTCACCGTAGCAGGGAAGATCAGTCAGTATACCTTTGCCGTGCCGTTTACTTTTTCGGAGTCCCTTAATCACAGCGATGAGTCGAGGGCATTTTTCAGGAAGCTGCATGAGGATGAAAAATCTGAGATAGCTTATCATGGATATAATCACGGGGCCCCGGGTGAGAAGACCGTGAATTTCATGCAGGAGTGGAAAGGCTTTCGCTCCGTGGACGAGGCGTGCGAGCAGACGGAAAAGGGGAAGGAGATATTTAAGGACGTATTCGGGGAATATCCGCGCGGAGGGAAATACGGCGGCTGGGAGTATAATGAATTTGCGGATGCATCGATTGCTCGCAGCGGGTTTTTGTGGTGGTGCAGGGACTGGATGCCGAGGGATATTAGCGACAGTATAAGCGATAGTTATTATGAACCGCAATTTTTTGGAGGAAGTTTCGTCGTCGCGCTGCCTTCGACGGTCCATGGATATTTATGGGACAAGGGACAGATTGAAAGGCTTCTGGAGAAACAGCAGATTATTTCTATAGAGGAGCATATAGCTCCGGTAAGGCCGGACGGTCTTATTCAAACACCGAACGTTATTGATGATATTGATGAATTAAAGAGCCTGTTTAACTATCTGAGAAATAAAAAGGTCTGGTATGCAACAGGGACAGAAATAGCAAAATACTTTATTGCATATTCCTTCACCACAATTCACGATATTGAACATGACAGGTTTAAAATCAAATATGACGGACACGTCAGGGAGCCGATGCTGACTGTTATAGTTGACTGCCGGTCCTTCTGTGAAGACAATAAAAAACCTGCTGAGAAGGTCATCTTGCCTGACGGCAAGAAAATAGAGGACTTCGCATATCTGGATAACAGGAGGCATATCATTCGCGTCAATATTCCGGTCCAAAACGGACCTTATCAAATTCAGTGAGAAAATTTAATTTATGTGTCCTGGCATCGCTGGTCATAATTATCTTTAGTCTGCAGTCGTCCTGCTTTTTATCTCCTGTTGAACCTTCCGCTTTTACCCTTTTTTCTCACGAAATAATGAGAAATATTCCTGAAGCAAAACATAATCTTAAACAGCTTGACTCTATAAAGCTTACTGCGTTGCGGGGCGAATATGAGCCTTTTGCTTTTTCAGTTTATTGTAATGAGGCCTGCCGGTCTATCGCCGTCCGGATATCGGATCTAAGATCAGGCAGCGGCGTCAATCGGAACGTTGACAGGATACAAATTGAAATAAACAGATTAAAAACAGGCAGGGCCTCATATGGTATCCGGGACCGGATACTTGAACCGGTCACTGATGAAGGCGTTGAAAGGGGCAAAAGCGCTGATTTCTGGGTAACGGTATATGTTTCCGAGAATGCGGATTCCGGAACTTATCATGGTATTATGACAGTTACTTCAGGGGATAATGGACCGGTTAAAATCCCGGTGGAACTAAAAGTTCTGCCTGCAAAACTTGAAGAGCCCAAAGATGTTCAGTTCGCGATGCTGTATACAGTTTCTCCATTCGGTCAGTACTTTAAGCCCGGCATGCATGATCAATTGAAACGGGAGGCCCTGGAATTCTACAAAGAGCTGAGGGCGCACGGCATGACCGCGATAAGTCCCAAGAATTCAGACTGGCCGTACAGAAAGGGGAATATTGACGGGCTAAAGGCAGAGGTAAGAACGGCGCTTGATGCAGGGTTAAACGGCCCTGTGCTGTGGTACATGAGCTCCCTGATCAACGGCGCAAAGGGAGGGAAGAAATATGCCTATTACGACGGCAAGTGCGACAACTGGGATGAAACGCGCGATTTGCGGAACCTTAAAGAGATTATCGGCGCGGTAAAGGAGACCGGAAAGAAAGAGAAGTGGCCTGAAGTTGTTTTCATTACTGTTGATGAGCCGGGCACTGATACAGAGGATAGAAAGATTTTAGATACTCGAATGGAAATTCTTGAGAAAACCCTTAAGACAGTGCATGAAACTGGAGCAAAAGGCGCTGCGACTTTAACTGAACCATTGGATGATAAGCATAATAATCCTCCGTTTGTGAAGGTCCAAAATGAATTGCGCGACCGCTGGAATAATGTACGGCCTTACTGCGATATAAGAATATATGGTTATAGTTATCCCCAGGGACAAACAAATCTTTACGCTGAAAAGGATGACAGTGAAAGGCGTGGTCATGAAATGTGGTTCTATAACAACAAAGCCGTGATGGGAAACGACCGTCATATGGCGCGTGTCTTTTTCGGACTGTGGGGGTGGAAGGTCGGAGCGAAAGGCCTGACCGCGTGGACATATCCCGGGAAACGCACGGTTCAATGGGAGCTGGTCCGTGAGGGGATTGATGATTTTAAGTATCTGAGTTTGATAGAGCGTCTTTTAAAGACAAGGGCGAAAGGTGATAGTGACAGAACGGAAGCTGAAAGATTTCTTCAGGAGATCTCAGGGAAAGTAGAATTGGATAAGGACGGCTATATAAAAGACCGGGAATCGTGGGAGGACTTTGATTTTGTAACGTTCAGGCATGAGGCCGGCGGGATTATAGAGAAGTTGAGTATTTAATCACTATGTGCGGGATCTGCGGAAAAGTTTATATAGACGGAGAACGGAAAGTCTCCGGAAATGAAATAACCGGCATGAGAGACGTTATGATCAGGAGAGGACCTGATGACGCCGGTTTATTTATAAAAAATAATGTCGGCCTGGGTCACCGAAGGCTGTCGATCATAGATTTAGAGGCCTCTCATCAGCCGATGTCCAATGAAGACGGAAGCATATGGATTGTTTTCAATGGAGAAATTTACAGTTTCAAAGAACTCAGGGATGAATTGCTGAAGAAGGGGCATGTATTTAAAACAAAAGGGGATACGGAGGTAATTATCCATCTTTACGAAGAGTATGGCAGGGACTGTGTAAGTATGCTGCGAGGCATGTTCGCATTTGCGGTATGGGATTCCCGTGACGATTCCCTTTTTCTGGCAAGAGACAGAATCGGCAAAAAACCTTTGCACTATTATCATGATAATAAGGTTTTCCTGTTTGGCTCGGAGATTAAATCAATACTTGCAGACGAATATTACAATTCTAAAAAAGAAATGGATATGCACGCGCTGCACTCGTATTTTTCATTTCTCTGTGTCCCGGACCCTTTGACGATGTTTAAAGGCATAAGAAAGCTTCCCGCCGGGCATACGCTGACTCTGAAAAGGGGCCGGGCTGACATAAATAAATACTGGGATGTGAATTTCGGCGGTACACAAGTAAAGACTGAAAAGCAGTATTGCGAAGAGCTGATGGAGTTATTAAAAGAGGCTGTGAGAATAAGGCTTATTTCCGACGTGCCGTTAGGCGCATTTCTGAGCGGAGGGATTGATTCAAGTTCAGTTGTGGCCTTGATGTCGCAGCTTGTTGATCAGCCTGTAAAGACATTTTCTATAGGCTTTTCCGAGGACCGCTACAATGAATCCAGCGATGCAAGGATCGTAGCGGAATATTTCAAGACGGACCATACGGAATTCATATTGAATCCCAAAGACATTATTACCGGGATTAATGAAATCCTTCTATACTTTGATGAGCCTTTTGCCGATTCGTCGGCCCTGCCGACATATTATGTCTCAAAACTTGCGAGGGAAAAAGTCACAGTCATCCTCTCAGGCGACGGAGGAGATGAGCTTTTCGGGGGGTATCCGTGGAGGGCCGACAGACCCGGATATCAGCTTGCTTTAAGCAGGCTGCCTATGTTTTTAAAGAAAAACCTTAGGTTTGCAGCGCGATTTCTTCCGTCGGCGGTAAAAGGCAAGAACTTTTTAAGACATATTGATATGCCTTATGAAAGGTATATATTGGATGCCAAGGCTGTATTTAATCAGGAAGAAAGAAGTTCATTGTATTCCGATGAATTGATTAACGCCCTGAAGGGAATTGATCCATATCATTACAATCTGCAATATCTGAAGAAAGCGGACGACAAAGGCTGGACAGACAGCATAATGGAATACGATCTGAAAACCTACCTCCCGAACGACATTCTGACAAAGGTTGACAGGATGAGCATGTTTAATTCCCTTGAAGTCAGGGTGCCGATACTGGACCACAGGGTCATAGAATACGCGGCAGTCATCCCGGCGTCGCTAAAGATTAAAAACGGCATTTCAAAATATATTTTCAAAAAGGCGATGAAAGATATTCTGCCGAAGCAGGTGTTAGGCAAGATAAAACACGGATTCAACCTGCCGCTTGAAACCTGGCTGAGAACGGATTTAAAAAAAGATGTCCGGGAAATAATTTTGAACGCCGGCCGGCATTCGTATTTTAACAATGCGAATATTGAAGCTATGCTGAAAAAATTTTTTGGAGGCGACGACTCATATAATTTCAAGGTCTGGGAATTATACGTTTTTCAATTATGGTATCAGAAAATATTCAGAGGAGATGATAATGAAAGATCGTAAACAAAACAGGATATTAGTTGTCGGTCTTGACGGAGGAGAATGGAATGTCATAGGTCCTTTAATAGAGAGGGGGCTGATGCCCAATCTTCAGAAATTGGTCTCCCAGGGTTCCTCAGGAGATCTAATATCGTCAGTTCCGCCTATTACTCCCACAGCATGGACTTCATTTCTTACCGGAGTGAATCCCGGGAAGCACGGGATTTTCAGTTATCAAAAAAAATTGCAGAGCGAAAATTCGTACTTTGCGAGCCCCCTCAACTGTATGGACATAAGAAAAGAGTGTTTGTGGCATATACTGGGAGATCACGGCGAAAAAGTATGTTTTATAAATGTCCCGATGTCCTTCCCGCCTCAAGAGGTGAATGGGTACATGATCACCGGAATGATGACCCCTGTAAATGCGCCCCGGTTCACCTATCCCGATTCATTAAAGGATGAACTCTTGAAAAATGGCATAGATTACCAGATTGATATCAATATCGCTAAGGAAGTTAATTTGCTTGAGGACCCATCATTCATTGAGAACTATCTCTTAAAAGACGAATGCACAGCTTTTTTCAAGGAGCTTTACAAAATAACTGAGCAGCGTTACAAGGCTGCAAGCTATCTCATGACAAACAAACCCTGGGATTTCTTCATGACCGTGTTTATCGGGATGGACCGTGTTCAGCATTATCTCTGGGAATACCTTGAATCAGGACTGAATAAAGAGAATATTATTTCCAGGAAGATCTTCGAATATTTTTCATATCTGGATAAGTTGGTCGGGGATATAGTTGCATTAGCCGGCGAAGATTCCACAACAATAATAATGTCCGACCATGGTTTTGGAAGATATAAAGGAGACCTGCTTGTTAACAGATGGCTGATCGGACACGGCCTGATGAACCTTAATAAACAGAACCGGAAGATCATTCCTTTGCTGAAGAAAGTTGCAAAGAAAATAGGGATAAGGAAAGACACGTTGAAGAGGGTGATGGATGAGAAAAAAGTGGATTCTCTCAGAATGAGTGTACAGCAGATCGAATGGAAGACCTCTAAAGCTTTTAGCGTTTTATCTCACGGCATACACATAAACCTTGAAGGAAGAGAGTCGTTAGGCTGTGTAGGGAATGATTCCGAATATGAAGAGCTGAGAGCGTTAATAACGAAAATGCTGTATGAAATAAAAGATCCTGTAACCGGCGGCCAGGTCATCAAGAAAGTCTATAAAAAAGAAGAAATTTACAACGGCCCGGAAGTAGAGCATGCCCCTGACCTGATACTGCTGTCTTCAGACGTCGATCATTATGGAATTTACAGCACCCGTTTTTCCAACGACGGTATCTTTTATAAAAATACATGGAAAACAGGCGATCATAGACAAAACGGGATCCTGATCATGAAGGGCAGAGGGATAAAGAGCAATTTCAAGGTGAATAACGCTGAAATTACGGATGTTCTGCCTACTATTTTATATCTTAAAGACCTCCCGGTGCCGGACCACGTTGATGGAAAAGTCCTCAAAGAAGTCTTTATGGATAAATCCGACGATGTGAGATTTGAGAAGAGGTCGGGTTTACAATCGGATGAATCCTATCAGTACAAGGAAGCAGAGGTTGAAACGGTTAAGGACCAGTTGCGGCAGCTTGGATATATTGATTGATTAATATGAGTAAAGAGAAGTTATCGCTTACAAAACAGTCTCAGATCCTGATTTTAGGACAGGCGCTTTCTTTTGCTTTCAATTTCCTTGTCCCCGTTGTTGTAGTAAGGTTTTTTAACGTTTCCGAATATGGAGTTTACAAGCAGTTGTTCCTTGTGATTATGACCGTCACGGTCATTCTTCCGTTCGGTATTGCAGAAAGCCTTTACTATTTTATTCCGCGCAACAAAGACAACCAGCAGCACTATATTTTTCAGACGGTCGGATTCTTATTTCTTGCGGGCGCGCTTTTCCTGGGCATAATGCTGTTCCGGGGCAAGAGTATACTGTCATCTTTAAATCTGGGCGAGTTGAACGAATACGTTGTGACGTTGTCTCTTTACATTGTCTTTATGTGCATATCCCTTCCTTTGGAGAGGATACTTGTAAGCCGGGAGCGTGTAAAACTTTCATCATCCGTTACGGTTATTTCGGAAGTGCTGAAGGGCATTTGCATAGTATCCGCCACGGTCCTGACAAGAGACCTTAAGGTTGTCATGAATTTATTGGTTGGGTTTTCGGTGCTGAGGATGGCCGCCTTTTTTTATTATCTTGCGAGCAGTAATCTGATGTTTTTTTCGATCGGAAAGCTCGACACCAAAAGGCTCAAAGAACAATTGCGGTATTCTTTGCCATTCGGATTTGCGGTTGTTGTCGCGACAATAAGGAGGTTTTTTCACCAATATTTGATTTCATTCTATTTTGCCGCAAGGGATTTTGCCATTTATTCGGTCGGCGTATTTCAACTTCCGCTGATGAACGTGATTTATACCACGGTTTCGAATGTTGCGCTGATCAGGATCAGCGAGTGTCATCAGAAAAAAGAATACGGCAAGATTATCGAGATATGGTTGAACAGCTCGCGGAAGCTTGCTCTTATTTATTTTCCGGTTACGCTCCTGTTTATTTTATCATCAAAAGAGTTTATCACGATATTTTTTACCGATCAGTATCTGGACAGTATTCCGTTCTTCATTGTCACGCTCCTCCAGTTGCCCGTTGATGTCTTTATTACTCATAGTATTCTTAAGGCATATAATGAAAACAGGTATATTCTCCATCTGAATATTATAGCGCTAATAATGACCTCCATTCTTGTATTTGCGCTTACAAAGAAATTTGGAATGCTTGGAGCTACGGCAGGCACGTCTTTTTCTTATGCGTTTGTCAGGATATTGGAGATAGTAAAGATCAAAAAACTGATCGACGTAACATTTAGCAGATTGGTCCCATGGAAAATATTTATCAGGATTCTGCTGGCATGCTTAATGTGCGGCACGGCAACATTAATAGTCAGGAATCTGGAACTGTTTGGTTCAGTGCAGCTTTTATTTGTAACGGAGCTGCTGCTGTTTTCCATAATGTACCTTTTGATAATTTATTTTAACGGGATTCTGACAACGGGGGAGAAAGAGGACATTAAGAAGATTATTTATAAGCTGAACCCTGTTTTTTTTCTCAAATGATACCTGGGGAGGTTTGAAATAAAAAGGAGATGCTTTATTGCAAAAATTAAAAATATTGCATGTCGGCAACGGGAAGGCATTTAAAATAAAGGCTATTGCAAGTTTTTTTAAACAAAGGGGGCATGACGTTCATTTTATTCCTGTTCCTCCAACAGATGAGAGATGGGACGGGATAATTTATCATGAATTGCGGCCTTTTGGAATATTCTCGAAGATACAGGTCCTAAAGAATATATTTGCCGTCAGAAAGATTGTCCGGGACATAAGCCCTGACATAGTTCACGCTCATAACGCCAGAGGTCCCGGCTGGTATGGCGCCTTTTGCAGGCATTCGCCTTTTATAATTCATGCGTATGGAAGCGACCTGCTTCCTTTTTATTATGACTACAGGAATATATTGGGTAAATATCTGACTTCCTACACATGCAGGAAGGCAGACAGGATAATAGTTACAGGGCGTCATATGGTTAAAGGGGCCGGGCACTTAAGGGTTCCGGAGCAAAAAATTGTGGTGCTTCCCAGGGGAGTTAATGTGAGGACTTTTAGAGCCGGTCTGGATACAGGCGATCTGAGGAAAAGATTGAAGATCGGCAACGCATCGCCGATTATATTCAGTCCGAGGTACCAGATCAATGAAGCCCTATATAATGTTGACACAATCATAGAATCGATACGCCGGGTAAAAATGAATTATCCTCAAGTGTTATATATACAATTATATGACCCTTCAAGGGGGAAAGAAAAAGAGGCATTTGAAAAGATGGCGGAAGATCTTGGAGTAGCCGG